>JAJZAQ010000091.1 GCA_021799355.1 Pseudomonadota bacterium | reverse complement strand
GCCGTAGGCCACGCGCTTGAGCGAGGCCAGCAGGTTCCAGCCGATGCCCACGTCGTTCGGCCCGTTGTCGTAGAACGGATGGGCGAACACTTTCTGCGCCGAATGCCAGGTGACCCGCGGCGAGGGAAACTGGCTACTGTGCTCGGCGGCGACTTCCCACAGCAGCAGCAACAGCGCCAGACCCAGCAGCGGCGCCACAGCGGCGAGCAGCCACTGCCGGTTGCGGGCGCGCTGGCGCTCCTGCGGGGTCTGCGGGCGCGACCGTGGCCGGGCGGGCGCAGCGGAGTGGGACGCGGCAGCGGGCCGGTCGGCCGCGCGGTCGGTGGGCGGGGAGGTGAGGGTGGCAGTGTTCATCGCGGTGTCCTGCGGCATGGGGCCTCAGCTGAGGTCGTTGATCTTGAAACCGTGGGCATAGGCCTTGGGGTCTTTTCCGTCCCACAACGTGCCGTCGATCAGCTTGGAGCTGCGCAGCGCGCTCTTGGGCACCGGCACCTTCAGCGCCGTGGCGACTTCGGTGTAGAGATCGATGCGGTTGACGGCCTTGGCCACGGCGAGGTAGTCGGGGTCGGCCTTGATCAGCCCCCAGCGGCGGAACTGGGTGAGGAACCACATGCCGTCGGACAGCCAGGGGTAGTTGACCTGCCCGTCCTCATAGAAGGTCATCGGGTGCTTGTCGTCCCAGCTCTTGCCCAGGCCATTGGTGTAGCGACCGAGGATGCGCGGCAGTATGGTTTCGACCGAGGTGTTGACGTAGCCCGGCGCGGCGATGACATTGGCCATCTTGGTCTTGTTCGCCAGCGAGGCGTCGATCCACTGGCAGGCTTCGAGCACCGCGGCCATCACCGCCTTGGTGGTGTTGGGATATTTCTGCACGAACTCGGCGGTGGTGCCCAGCGCCTTTTCCGGATGGTCGGGCCAGATATCCTGGCTGGTCGCGGCGGTGAAGCCCACCTTCTGCGCAATCGCCACCGCGTTCCACGGCTCGCCCACGCAGTAGCCGTCCATGCTGCCCACGCGCATGTTCGCCACCATCTGCGGCGGCGGCACGGTGATGACCTTGTCGTCCTTCAGCGGGTTCACGCCATAGGTTGCCAGCCAGTAGTACAGCCACATCGCGTGGGTGCTGGTCGGGAAGGTCTGGGCGAAGGTGTAGGTGCGCTTTTTTTCGGCAATCGCCTTGGCCAGCGCGGCGCCGGTGGTGATGCCTTCCTTGGCCAGCGCGTCCGACAGGGTGATGGCCTGGCCGTTGCGGTTCAGCCCCATGAGGATGGCCATGTCCTTTTTCTGCCCACCCACGCCCATCTGCACCCCATACGGCAGGCCGTAGAGCACGTGCGAAAACTGGATGCCGCCGGTGAGCAGGTTGTCGCGCACCGCGGCCCACGACGCCTGCTTGCTCGGCACGATCTTCACCCCGTACTTTTTGTCGAAGCCGAGCTCGGCCGCCATGACCACCGGGGCGCAGTCGGTCAGCGGAATGAAGCCGATCTTCACCTCCTCCATTTCGGGCTTGCCGAATGCGGGGGCCGACTCGGCGGCGCTGGCCGGCGTGGCGATCTCGCCGAGCAGGCCCGCAGCAGCCGCGGCGAGTCCGGTTTTGAGCACACCGCGGCGGGTGATCGACGGGGTGGACGGGGAAGACGCGGCAGCTTGGTGGCTTGGGCTCATGTCGGAGGCTCCTCGGGTTGAAAACAAAAAAGCCTTCGGCTCCCGGTGTGGGGAAGACGAAGGCTGCATTGCCTGCGGCGCGGCGGTGCGCCGGTTCAGTTTTAGTTATGCTGGCCGCCGTTGGTCAGCACGCGATCAACCAAGCAAGGGGTGTGCCAGGGTGAGAGGGAGCTGAGATTCCGAGGCAGGCGAGCGCGCCGGGCAGTCGGCGGCCGAGCTTGCTGCACTGTACTGGCCCGCCAACGCACTGCTATCGTGCTGCGATGCACGCCGCTGGGGCGCATCGGCGGGAATCCTCGTGACGCGGCAGAGGGGCTCGTGGTGCCGGCCTGCTTCAGATCAGGTCAGCGGCGTCGATCACCCGCTGTGCCATGTCAGCCAGCTTCAGCCCCTTTTCCATTGCCTGCCGGCGCAGCCGGGCGTAGGCATCGGCTTCACTCACGCCGAGGCGGGTCATCAGAATGCCTTTGGCGCGCTCGATGCGTTTGCGCTCGTCCAGCGCCTGCCGCGCCTGCTGCAACTCAGCCTGCAGCGACTGCTCGCGCTCGAAGCGGGCCAGCGCGACGTCGATCACCGGCTTGACGCGGTGTGGCCGCAGCCCGTCGACAATGTAGGCGGTCACCCCGGCGGCGATGGCCTGGCGCGCGGTGTCGGCGTCATCTTCATCGGTGAACAGTACGATCGGCCGGGCGCTGTCGCGGGTGGCCAACACCACGTGTTCGAGCAGGTCGCGCACCCCTGATTCTGCATCGACGATCAGCACATCCGGCCGCAACGCGGCGATCTGCGTCTCCAGTTCCGGCCCGGCGGCCAGCAGCGCCACCAGCTCGTAGCCGGCCTCGCGCAGTCCGTCAGCCAGGTCGGCGCTGCGCGCGGCCTGCTGCAGCGCGTCGGCTCCGGCCTCGGCCAGCAGCGCCGGGTCGGGGGTGATGACGGCCACGCGCAGTTTGCGCGCGGCAGTAGAGGGCGTTCGCATGATGGGCGAACGCAGCAAGATTCGTGCGCGCATTAGCTCGCACGGCCGAACTCGGCGCAGCGGGCGCAGTAGTCGGCCAGCGCGGCGATCACCGCAGCGTCGTCCCCGGCGGCTGGGGCGATGTCCACCTGCAAGGTCGGGTGCCGCGCTGCCGCGCGTTGCGCCGTCTGCGCCACATCCTCGCGCACATGCGCGCCGCTGCCCAGCAGCAACGGCACGATGCGCACCGCGCTGCAGCCCGCGGCTGCGGCGGCGTCGATCGCTTCGTCCAGGCTCGGCGCCATGCGTTCGAGAAAGGCCAGGTGGGCATCCAGGCTTGGCTGCTTCTCGCGCAGCCGTGCCAGCACAGCGCGGAACGGCTCTGCCCATTCGGCGTGGCGCGAGCCGTGGGCGAGCAGGATCAGGCGGGGAGCGGCAACGGTCATCGGATTGCGGGTCGTTGCGGAGTAGGGCGATTTCTGCTGGCGGTCACATGTGCCAGATGCGCGGCGTGCACGCCGGCAGCTGCCACGCGGTCTGTCGCCACGCGGCGCGGATGTCCTGCCACAGTTGCAGCAGCGGTTCGATGCGCGCAGCCACGCCGCGCACCAAGACGAGATGCTGCTGCGGCGAGGTGGCGCCGACCCAAACGTCGCTTTGTTGCTGCGCGGCCAGGGCGCGAGCGGCTTCGAGCAGCGCGGCGCGTTGATCGGCGGGCAGCGGGCTGCCCGCCGCGAGCAGCAGGGTGGCTTGTGCGGCGTGTCCGGCCAGACCGCCGGGAGCTCGCAGCAGCGCGGCGTCGTTGGCATCGATGCCGCCGCGCTCCAGCCAATGCTGCGGCCACTCGAGGTGCTGGGTGAAGCGGCCGCTGGCGAACGCGGCGCCAGAGGCGGGCAGGCCGAGCGCGAGCAGATCCCAGGCGAGGAGTTGTGCGCCGGACTCAAGGGTGAACTGCAGCCGGTTTTCGCCCAGGCAGCCGGGGTAGGCGATCGATTCCAGCGGCAACCATTCGACCTGCGCGCCGGCCTGCAGGTGCAGCCGCGTGCGCTGCACTGCGGGGCTGCCGAGGCTGCGGTAATAGCGCGAGGCGCCCGGGGTGGTGATCAGCGCGCGGGTGTGCGGCGCGGCGTGCAGGTGAAGGTCGATGGCATCGCCGCCGACCAGTCCGCCGGGCGGATGCACCAGGGTCAGGTGACAGCGCTGCGGGCCTTCAGGGTAGTGCGCGGCGAGTACGCGCAGCCCGCCGGTGTGCTGATGGTGCGCGACGGTGCGGTCGTCTTTCCGTTGCAGGTCGATGTCCAGTTGCGATGGCCAGCGCGCCGCTGGTGCGGGTTGCGGCGTGGCGGGCGCGAGTTGCATGCTGTATTCCCGCGCGTTCATGCGCCAGCGCGCAACAGACCCTTGGTTTCGATGAAGCGCACCACCGTATCCAGCCCGTCGAGGGTCTTGAGGTTGGTCATCGCATACGGTTTGCTGCCGCGCATGCGCTCGGTGTCGGCGCGCATCACGTCCAGGCTGGCGCCCACATGCGGTGCGAGGTCGGTCTTGTTGATGACCAGAAGATCGCTCTTGGTGATGCCCGGCCCACCCTTGCGCGGAATCTTCTCCCCCGCGGCGACGTCGATCACATAGATGGTGAGGTCGCTGAGTTCGGGGCTGAAGGTCGCGGCGAGATTGTCGCCACCGGATTCGATGAACACGATGTCGGCGTCGGGAAACTGCGCCAGCATGCGGTCCACCGCTTCCAGGTTGATC
>JAJZAQ010000044.1 GCA_021799355.1 Pseudomonadota bacterium | reverse complement strand
CGATCTCTCCAGGCTGCCAGGGCGCTGTATGCGCGTTACAGCGATGCGGCGTCGCCGCCGGAAGTACCGGCTGCAGCCACGCCGCGGACGTGAAGACTGGCCATGTCCCCGCATCAACCCCTGCAGCGGCGTTGCTGCTGCCCTGTTCCGTCTGCCTGCAGACGGGTGTTCACGGCCGCTGGCCGATGGAGGTGATGACCATGAAACAACGACTTGCTGAAATGTTGCGTGCAGTGTCCATGCCTGGTGACGTCTTGCCCGAGCGGGCGCGCGTACCGTCTGCCCCGGCAGGTGGGGTGGCGACCGTGGCGTCTGCCGCCACCCCTCGCGGTGTGTCGCTGCAGGGGCGGGCGCGCCGGGGTGACAGGTGGAGCATGAGGCCTTTCATCGTGGCGGCAGTGCTGCTCAGCGCCTCGCCCTGGTCGAGCGCAGCGCAGGCGCCCACTCCGGCTGGACTGTGGCAGCAGATCCAGGCGCTGCAGGCCAGCCATGCGCTGATGCGCGGCAGCCGCGCCGGGCAGCCCGGCTCGCGCGAAGTCGATGTCTACACCACGGATCTGGCCAACGCCGCGGCCAACGACGCGATTGCCGCCGCTGGCGGCATTTTGAACGTCAAACGCTATCCGGATGGTGCCTTGGTCGTCAAGGAAAACGAAAATGCAGACAGAAAGCTCACGGGCATCACGGCGATGCTCAAGCTGTCGGGCTATGACAAGGCAGACCGCGACTGGGTGATGGCCGCTTACAAACCCGATGGCCAGGTCGTCTCCTATGGCAAAGTACAGTCCTGCATCGCCTGCCACCTCATGGTGACACAGCAGGACCTGGTGTTTGCCCCGCCGCCTGAGCAGCTGTTGCCGGTGTCGGTGTGGAAAGCGTTTTTTCCCAAACAGGCGATGTCAGCGCAATACGTCAAGCTGCTCGAACAGCACCCCGAGGCGGTCGTGAAATGACCCATGCGAGTGCTGCCTAGCACGCCATCGCCGGGTTCGTCCCGGGGGACTGCATCGCCTGCGGCGGGGCATGCGCGACCGCTGCGGAAAAGCGGCAGCGTGCCGCCTCACCCCGCCACCCCGCAGAACGGCTTGACGTCGAGCAGCACAAAGCTGGATTTGACGTCTTCGACCGCCTCGTGCTTGAGCAGGGTGTCGAGCACGAAATGGGCGTAGTGCTGCATATCCTGCACATGCACCCGCAGCAGGTAGTCCATCTCCCCGGTCAGCGCCAGACACTCGACCACCTCGGGCCAGGTCTGCACCGCGGCGGCAAAGCTGTCCTGCGGCGCGTGCTGGCGGTCGGGGCGATGTTTTTCCAGCCGCACCGACAGCACCGCAGTCAGCGCCAGACCGAGCGCGCGCGGGTCGACGCGGGCGCTGTAGCCGCAAATCACCCCGGCGGCTTCCAGCCGCTTGATGCGCCGCTGCACCGCCGACGGCGACAGGCCGACGGACTCGGCGAGCTGGTCCTGGGTCAGCCGCGCGTCTTTCTGCAGCAGCGCGAGCAGCTTGCGGTCGATGCGGTCAAGAGCGGCGGGCTCGGTGGGCTGGCGCGGCATGGCAGGCTCAAAGCGGGTCACAGAGGGTCACAGATGGGTGCGCAGCGACCACAGCTCGGGAAACAGCACCACGTCCAGCCGCCGGCGCAGGTAGCCGACGCCGCTGGTGCCGCCGGTGCCGGTCTTGTGGCCGATCACCCGCTCGACCGTGGTGACGTGGCGGAAGCGCCAGAGCCGAAACGCATCCTCCAGGTCGATCAGCTCCTCGCCGAGCTGGTACAGCTCCCAATGCGCGCGCGGGTCGCGGTAGACCGCAAGCCACGCCGCCTCGACCGCCTCGCTGGCGGCGTGCGGCTGGCTGAAGTCGCGCTCGATGGTCTGCGGCGGCAGCGCAAAACCGCGCCGCGCGAGCAGCCGCAGTGCGCGGTCGTACAGGCTGGGCGCGGCCAGATCGGCCTGCAGTTGCGCAAGCTGCGGCGCGCGCTGGGCATGCGGCTGCAGCATCGCCGCATTCTTGTTGCCGAGCAGGAACTCGATGCTGCGGTACTGCCAGCTCTGAAAGCCGCTGGAGCGCGCCAGGTACGGGCGGATCGCGCTGTATTCGCTCGGGGTCATCGTCGCCAGCACGTCCCAGGCGTGGACGAGCTGCTCGAAAATGCGCGACACCCGCGAGAGCATTTTGAACGCCGGCGGCAGGTCGTCGGCGTCGATGCACTGCATCGCCTGCCGCAGCTCGTGCAGCAGCAGCTTCATCCACAGCTCGCTGGTCTGGTGCTGGACGATGAACAGCAGCTCGTTCGGGTCGGGCGACAGCGGGTGCTGCGCCGACAGCACCGCGTCGAGGCGCAGGTAGTCGCCGTATTGCAGGTCGGGTGCGGCGGGGGTTTCGGTCGCGGTGTTCATTTCGGTGCCTCAGGTCACGCCCAAGCGCGCCACGGTCTGCTTATGCGCACCGCCGAGCATCGCCGCGTGGATCGCCTCGACCGCGTCCCACACATCGACAAAGCGCACATACAGCGGGGTGAAGCCAAAGCGCAGCAGATCGGGCTGGCCGTCGACCCCGGCACGGAAGTCGCCGACCACGCCGCGGTCGATCAGCTCGCGCATCAGCGCAAAGCCGTCGCCCGGCACCGCGAACGACACTTGGCTGCCGCGCCGCGCGTGGTCTTGCGGGGTGAGGATGCGGATGGAAAAGCGGTCCAGCCGCTCGCGCAGCCGGGCGAGGAACAGGTCGGCGAGCGCCAGCGACTTGGCGCGCAGCGCGGCAACGCCGCCCAGCGGCTCGGCGGCGAGCACCGTGTCCACGCCGCAGTCCAGCGCGTGCAGCGCCAGCACCGGCGGAGTGCCGCAGAGAAAGCGCGCGCTGCCCGCGGCGGGCTGGTAGTCGGGGGAGAAGGCGAACGGCGCGGCATGGCCGATCCAGCCCGACAGCGGTTGCTGCACGCGGTCGGCATGGCGCGGATGCGCCCAGACGAAGGCCGGCGCGCCGGGGCCGCCGTTCAGGTATTTGTAGCCGCAGCCAATGGCAAAGTCGGCATCGGCGGCGTGCAGATCGACCGGCACCGCGCCGGCCGAGTGGGCCAGATCCCACACCGTCAGCGCCCCGGCGGCATGCGCCTGCGCGGTGAGCGCGGCCATGTCGTGCATCGCCCCGCTGCGGTAGTTGACGTGGGTGAGCAGCAGCACCGCGACCTGCTCGTTCAGATGCGGCGCGACCTCGCCATCGACCAGGCGCAGGGTCATGCCGTTCTGCGCGGCCAGCGACTGCGCGATGTAAAGATCGGTCGGAAAGTTTTCGCGTTCGGAGACGATCAGGGTGCGGCGCGGGTCGCGCTGCCGCGCGAGCTCGATCGCCGCGGCCAGCACCTTGTAGAGGTTGATCGAGGTCGAGTCGGCCGCGACCACCTCGCCGGGGCGCGCGCCGATCAGCCGGGCGATTTTGTCGCCGACCTGCCGCGGCAGCTCCATCCACCCGGCGTGGTTCCAGCTGCCGATCAGCCCGCGGCCCCATTCTTCAGCAATCACTCGCTGCAATCTCGGCAGGGTCGCGCGCGGCAGCACGCCAAGCGAATTGCCGTCGAGGTAGATCACATCGGGCGGCAGGTCGAACTGCTCGCGCAAAGCGCGCAGCGGGTCGGCGGCGTCGAGCGCCAGGCAGTCGTCGCGACACGTAGGGAGTAGGCTCATGGTCGGTTTCAGATGTCGGAGGGGTCAGGCGCGGCGCAGCACCGCGCGCACCGGCGAGGCGCAGGCGCCGGCGAGTTTGAGCGGCAGCGCAATCAGTTCGTAATCGCCTTCGTCAACCGCATCGAGCACCAGGTTTTCCAGCACCCGCAGGTCGTGGGCGAGCAGCCGGGCATGCGCGTCCAGGGTCTTGCTCGCCGCCGGGTCGACCGACGGGGTGTCGATGCCGACCAGCCGCACGCCCTGCGCGGCCAGCCAGTCCAGGGTCTGCGGGGCAAGAGCGGCGAAGTCGTCTTGCCAGCGCGTCAGCGCCTGCTGCCGGGTGCGCACCAGCACCCGCGGCGGCAGCGCTGCTGCGGCATGCGCCAGATGCGCGGGCAGCACCAGCGGGCCGCGGTCGATGGCGTGGATCACCCGGCACGGGCCGAGGTAGGGGTCGAGAGCCACCGCGTCGATCGCCGCGGCGCCGTCGGCGTAATGCAGCGGCGCGTCGGCGTGCGCGCCGATGTGCGGCGACAGCCGGATGACGCTGAGGTTGACCGGACAGCCGGGATGGATGCGCGCAGTCCACGCCAGGGTGTAGGGTGCATCGCCGGGAAAAATCGGCGCGTCCGGGGCAATCGGCGGGGAAATGTCCCACAGCGGCGGCATCGCGGTCTCCGTCTGCCCACGCGAATGCGCGGGGCTTTTGCCATCGTATTCCGCGAACGACGCAGGATTCCTGCGTATTGACCCGCATTGGCACCGCATTTCGCGATAAACCTGCGCGGCGCCAAGCCTACGATCCGCCTCGATCCGGCGCCGATGTCGCGCCGGACAGCCCCAAAGGAGACTCGCATGGCCCCGATCACCACCGCCAACCCGATGGGCACCGACGGCTTCGAATTCGTCGAATACGCCGCGCCGGAGCCGGAAAAACTCGGGGCGCTGTTTGCCGCGCTCGGCTTTCGCGCCGTCGCCCGTCATCGCCACAAAAACGTCACGCTGTGGCGGCAAGGAGGCATCAACTTCATCATCAACGCCGAACCCGATTCCTTCGCCCAGCGCTTCGCCCGGCTGCATGGGCCCAGCGTCTGCGCGATGGCGTTTCGCGTGCACGACGCGCAGGCCGCCTACCGCCGCGCGCTGGAGCTCGGTGCCTGGGGCGTGCCGGCCAACAGCGGGCCGATGGAGCTGAACATTCCGGCGATCAAGGGCATCGGCGACAGCCTGATCTATCTGGTCGACCGCTGGCGTGGCAAGGACGGCCGCGCGCCGGGCAGCATCGGCGATATTTCGATCTACGACGTGGACTTCGAGCCGATCGACGACGTCGGCCCCGAACACGGCGGCGCCGGGCTGACCGAAATCGACCACCTGACCCACAACGTGCACCGCGGCCGCATGAACGAATGGGCCGAGTTCTACACCCGGCTGTTCAACTTTCGCGAAATCCGCTACTTCGACATCGAAGGCCAGGTCACCGGGGTCAAGAGCCGGGCGATGACCAGCCCCTGCGGCAAGATCCGCATCCCGATCAACGAGGAAGGGCAGGAAAAAGCCGGGCAGATCCAGGAATACCTCGACCGCTACCACGGCGAAGGCATCCAGCACATCGCGCTGGCCACCGACGACATCTACACCACGGTCGAAACCCTGCGCCGCGCCGGGGTGGAGTTCCTCGACACCCCGGACACCTATTACGAGCTGCTCGACAAACGTCTGCCCGGCCACGGCGAGCCGGTGGAACGGCTGCGCGCCAACCGCATCCTGCTCGACGGCGCCACCGGGCCGGACAAGCACCTGCTGCTGCAGATCTTCACCCAGACGGTGATCGGCCCGATTTTTTTCGAGATCATCCAGCGCAAGGGCGACCAGGGCTTTGGCGAAGGCAACTTCAAGGCGCTGTTCGAAAGCATCGAGCTCGACCAGATGCGCCGCGGGGTACTGCGGCCCGCGGCCTGAACACCCACGGATTTGCCGGTTGGTTTACCCGCAGGGCTGCGCGGGGCCGTCATGGGGCAGTGGCGGACTGCCCGGCGTCGGGCGGCGGGTCGGGATAGGGGCCGGTGCCGCTATGCGCAGATTCGGTAGACGGGATGAAACGCCCGCGCTGAACGTCGAACACATCGACTTGGCCGTCCTCGATCACATAATGCCAGCCGTGCAGAGTCAGACGTTTTTGCTCGACACGACGTCGTACCATGGGATAGTCCATGAGGCGTTCGAGTTGCAGGATGACGGCACGCTGCTCCGTGCGTCGCAGCGCTTCCGGGCTGGGTTCCGCCACCGGCAGCATGGCGTCCCTGCCCAGATCGAGCCAGACTTTGAGATGGTGGGCTTCTTCATCCGGCTCGCCGTAGAGTGAGCGGATTGCTCCGCAATGGCTGTGCCCGCAGATCACGATGCGTTGCACACCGAGGTTCAGGGTGGCGAATTCAATCGCGGCGGCCGTGCCGTGATACCCAGAGCTGCCGTCGAACGGCGGAACGAAACCGCCGACATTGCGCACGAGGAACAATTCTCCCGGGCCGGCCCCTGTCAGCAAATGGGGGAGGATGCGCGAATCGGAGCAGCCGATGAACAGGGTGCTCGGATGCTGCCCTTCGCTCACGAGGGTACGGAAAGTGGACTCATAGGCGGGGAAGCTGTCGGTATGAAAGCGGCGTAGCCGTGCCAACAAGTCATCATCCATGGCGCATCTGCAAGGTCGTCTGGTCGATGTGGCCAACTGGGGTTGAGGCCTTACTGCCCTGGTGCCGGACAGGCAAGGGCGGCGGCTTCCTCCCCGCTGCGATCCTGGGCGAGCAGGTCTTGTGCGTACAACTGCAGCGCCCGGACCAGCGATTGCTGCCGCAGGCGTTGCGCGATGTGCGGGGAAACGGCGTCGAACGGCGGCAACGTGCCGCGGACGATGCGGCTGATGCGCACGATGTGCAGCCCGAACCGGCTACGTACCAGCCGGGGCAACAGGCCGGGCTGATTGTGCTCGATCATTGCCTGCCAGAACTCGGGAACGCACTGCTCGGCGGTCAGCTGGCCCAGATTGCCGCCGACCTGTGCCGAGGGGCAGTTGGACATCTCCTGCGCGACGGTGCCGAAACGTCCGGGGTCGAGCATCAAATCGCGCAGCGTGGCTTCCGCCCTGGCGCGCAGCGCGTCGATCGGCGTGGCCGGGGTGATGGCGAACAGGATGTGCTCGGCCTCGATGATGTCGCCCTGACGCAGCGCGGCGCCGTGCTGCGCGTAGTAGCGCCGGCATTCGTCCAGGCTGGGTTCCGGAATCTGCAGATCGTGTCGTAGCACGGCTTCCAGCAGGTCTTCTTCGCTGCCGGCCTGCAGACCGAGTTCGGCGGCGCGCAGCCGCAGCCGCTGCAATGCGCCGTCGATGGATTCAGCGGCTTGGTGAGGGTGAGCGTCCATGATGTGTCTCTTGAGCAGGTTCAGCGTTTGCTGCGCACCAGTTGCCACGGCCGCGCCAGGTAGGCCACCGAGGCGAAGCCGCTCCAGATGTGCACCAGGCGGGTGAACGGAAAGATGAGGAACAGCGTCAGGCCGAAAAAGATGTGGAGTTTGAAAATCCACGACGCGTGCGCAATGTAGCCGGCGGCGGCCACGCCCTGGAAGGTCACGATGTGCTTGGCCCACGACATCAGCGCGAGCATTTCCGTGCCGTCGGTGTGCTGCGCCGACTCGATGATGGTCGACAGCCCGAGCAGCAGGGTGGCGAGCAGCCACAGCAGCGTCACCCAGTCCATCGGTTTGGTGTTCGCCGCCACACGCGGGTCGCTGATGCGGCGCCAGATCAACAGCACCAGTCCGAGAAAAATCAGCACGCCCAGCGCGCCGCCGGTGACCATGGCGATGATCTGCTTGTCGTGCGGCTCCAGCCCGAGCGCTTCGAAAACCGCCAACGGCGTCAGCAGGCCGAAGAGATGACCGAAAAACAGCCCGATGATGCCGATGTGAAACAGGTTCGACCCCCAGCGCAGCGTACCGGTGCGCAGGATTTGGCTCGATTCGCTGCGCCAGAGGTATTGCTCACGGTCGAAACGCACCAGGCTGACACCGAGAAAAACGGTGCCGGCGATGTAGGGATAGACGCCGAACAAAAAGTCGTTCCAGTTCATGATGTCAGACTCCTGCAGAAGGCGAGGGCGTGGCGCGCCGGACGAACTGCACCGGCTGCACGCCCACAGGCGCGGTTTGCGGGTTGCACGCGCCGAGAAAATTCACCGGCTCTTCCGCCCAGGCGGCGTCCAGTGCGGCAGCCGTCCAGTCGGCGGGAGTGGCTGCGGCGTGCTGTGCCGCGCTCTGTTCAGCAGCCTGCTGCGCCAGATGGGCGCGCCAGTCGGACAAACCGGCCAGGCGGCAGACCGCGGCGGTGGCTGCCGCCCAGGGAGATTCCCGACGTTCGAGCGCGGCGGTGAGATGCGCCACCAGGAGCGCGACCTCTTCCAGCGCTTCACGCGCCGCGCCCGGGTCGAGAACCGAGCAATATTCGAGATAGACCGGCAGGTAGTCGGGCAGTTGTCTGGCGTGCAACTGCAGACCGGCTTGCTGGTACTGCGCCAGCAGATCGACCATGGCCTGGCCGCGGTCGCGCGAGTCGCCGTGTACGTGCTCGAACAGATTGAGCGAGGTGCTGCGCCCGCGGTCGAAAGTGTCGACATACTCGGCTTGCAGGTCGAGCAGGTCGCCTGCCGCCAGGTGGTCGATGAGCCGCTGTAGCGAGTCGTGCCCGCCGGGGCGGGGCGGTTCGAGCGCGGCCAGCACTGCGCGCAGTTCGGCCAGATGCGTCTGCAGCGCGGCGCCGGGGTAGTCGAGCAGTAGTCCCAGCGCGCGTAACTGGTGCGGGACGGTGGGATCGGACAGGGTGGACATGGTCACATCTCCGCTTTGATGGCGAACGTGCGGCGTTTTTTCGCACTGAACAGCGACGGTGCCGATTCGCCATCGGAGCAGCCGTTGCCGAAGGTGAAGCCGCAGGACCCTTTGAGATCGAAGGCGTTTTCGGCGTATTCGCGGTGCGTCGTCGGGATGACGAAGCGGTCTTCGTAATTGGCAATGGCCAGGATGCGGTACATGTCCTCGACCATGTCCGCGGGCATGCCGACCTGTTCGATCGCCGCCACGTCGGCTGCGCCATCGACATGCTTGCCGCGCATGTAGGCGCGCATGGCCAGCATGCGTTCGAGCGCGCGCTGCACCGGGGCGATGTCGCCAGCGGTCAGCAGATTGGCGAGGTATTGCAGCGGAATGCGCAGTTGCGACACGTCGGGCAAGGCGCCGTTGCTGCCGACCATGCCGCTTTGCACCGCGGTCTGGATGGGCGACAGCGGCGGCACATACCAGACCATCGGCAGGGTGCGGTACTCCGGATGCAGCGGCAGGGCGATTTTCCACTGCATCGCCATTTTGTACACCGGCGAGCGCCGGGCGGCGTCGAGCCAGGCGTCAGGCACGCCATCGCGCCGTGCCTGGGCGATGACCTGCGGGTCGTGCGGGTCGAGAAAGATGCCCAGTTGCGCTTCGTACAGGTCTTTGTCGTCGGCGACGCTGGCAGCCTGTTCGATGCGGTCGGCATCGTACAGCAGCACGCCCAGATAACGGATGCGGCCGACGCAGGTTTCCGAGCAGACCGTGGGCTGCCCGGCTTCGATGCGCGGATAGCAGAAAATGCATTTTTCCGATTTGCCGCTTTCCCAGTTGTAGTAGATTTTTTTGTATGGACAGGCCGAGACGCACATGCGCCAGCCGCGGCATTTGTCCTGGTCGATGAGCACGATGCCGTCTTCCTCGCGCTTGTAAATCGCGCCCGATGGGCACGAGGCGACACACGCCGGGTTCAGGCAGTGCTCGCACAGCCGCGGCAGATACATCATGAAGGTGTTTTCGAACTCGGCGTAAATCTCCTTTTGCATGCCGTCGAAATTGGCGTCTTTGCTGCGCTTGGCGAACTCGCCGCCGAGAATTTCCTCCCAGTTCGGCCCCCACTCGATTTTTTCCATGCGCAAGCCGCTGATCAGGCTGCGCGGACGCGCGGTGGGCGCCGCCTTGAGCTCCGGGGCCTTGTGCAAATGCTCGTAATCGAAGGTGAACGGCTCGTAATAGGCGTCGATTTCCGGCAGATTCGGGTTGGCAAAAATTTTCAGCAGAATCGACAGGCGTGAGCCTTGCCGTGGCTGCAGCCTGCCAGCGGCGGTACGGATCCAGCCGCCTTTCCACTTGTCCTGGTTCTCCCACTCCTTGGGATAACCGATGCCGGGCTTGGATTCGACGTTGTTGAACCAGGCATATTCCAGCCCCGGACGGGACGTCCAGACCTGCTTGCACGTCACCGAGCAGGTGTGGCAGCCGATGCATTTATCCAGATTGAGCACCATGCCGATTTGGGCGCGGACTTTCATTGCATTTCTCCTCGTGGCGTGGAATCAGGCCTGCGGCGCGATCAGGTGCGGGCGTTCGTGGCTGTACGCCGGGCCGGCGGGCTCGTCCATCCAGTCGACTCTGGCCATCTTGCGCACGATGCAGAACTCGTCGCGGTTGGCCCCGACCGTGCCGTAGTAGTTGAAGCCGTAGGCGCATTGCGCGTAACCGCCGATCATGTGCGTGGGCTTGAGCACGATGCGCGTGACCGCGTTGTGGATGCCGCCGCGGGCGTGCGTGACTTCCGACGCCGGGGTATTCACGATGCGCTCCTGGGCGTGATACATCATCGCCATGCCCGGCTTGACCCGCTGGCTGACTACGGCGCGCGCGGCAATGGCGCCGTTGGCGTTGAACACCTCGATCCAGTCGTTGTCGGCAATGCCCGCCTGTCTGGCATCGTCTTCGGAAATCCACACGCAGGGTCCGCCACGGCTGAGGGTGAGCAGGATGAGGTTTTCGGTGTAGGTGCTGTGAAACCCCCATTTCTGGTGCGGGGTGATCCAGTTCAGCACGATTTCTTTGTTGCCGTTGGCGAACTTGCCCAGCACCGGCTTGACCGCCTTGAGGTTGACCGGGGGCCGGTAGCTGGCAAAGCCCTCACCGAAGGCGAGCATCCAGGCGTGATCCTGGTAGAACTGCTGGCGTCCGCTGAGGGTGCGCCAGGGGATGAGCTCGTGGACGTTGGTGTACCCGGCGTTGTAGCAAATCTTCTCGTCTTCGATCCCCGACCAGGTCGGCGAGGTGATGATCTTGCGCGGCTGCGCCTGGATGTCGCGAAAGCGGATTTTTTCGTGTTCCTTGGGAATGGCCAGGTGGGTGTGGTCGCGTCCGGTGATTTTGGACAGCGCCGCCCAGGCCTTGACCGCGACGTGACCGTTGGTCTCCGGTGCCAGCATCATGATGGTCTCGGCGGCGTCGATGTCGGTGAGAATGCGCGGGCGGTTTTGCGTCGCCCCGGCCTCGGCCACCACGCCGTTGAGTTCGGCCAGCGCCTGCACTTCGTCTTTGGTGTCCCAGGCAATGCCTTTGCCGCCGTTGCCGATTTGCTCCATCAGCGGCCCCAGCGAGGTAAAGCGGCGGTAGGTATTGGGGTAGTCGTGCTCGACCACGGTGATCTGCGGCGCGGTCTTTCCCGGAATCAGCGGGCACTGGCCTTTTTTCCACTCGCTCACGCCCAGGGGCTGGCCGAGCTCGGACGCCGTGTCGTGCATCATCGGGGTGAGGATGACGTCCTGCTCCACGCCGAGGTGGCCGACGCACAGCGCGGAAAACGTCTGCGCGAATCCCTTGAAAATCTCCCAGTCGGACCGCGCCTCCCAACTCGGATCGACCGCCGCCGACAGGGGGTGGATGAAGGGGTGCATGTCGGTGGTGTTGAGGTCGTTTTTTTCGTACCAGGTCGCTGCAGGCAGGACGATGTCGGAAAACAGGCAGGTGGTGCTCATGCGGAAGTCCAGCGTGACCAGCAGGTCCAGCTTGCCCTGCGGCGCCTGGTCGTGCCAGCGCACTTCGTGCGGCCGGTTTTCGGCGTCGAGCTCGGTGTCGAGCACGCCGTTGTTCGCACCGAGCAGGTGCTTGAGGAAATATTCCGACCCCTTGCCCGACGACCCCAGCAGATTGGAGCGCCAGACGAACAGGTTGCGTGGCCAGTTGACCGGGTTGTCCGGGTCTTCGCAGCTCATTTGCAGCGTGCCGTCCTGCAGGCCTTTGACCACATAGTCCTTCACCGGCATGCCTGCGGCGGCGGCGGCGCGCGCGATATGCAACGGGTTGGTCTGCAATTGCGGCGCCGAGGGCAGCCAGCCCATGCGCTCGGCGCGGACGTTGTAGTCGATCATGCTGCCGCTGTACTCTTTCGCATCGGCCAGCGGGGAGAGGATTTCACTCACGCCGAGTTTTTCGTAACGCCATTGATCGGTGTGCGCGTAGAAAAAACTGGTGGAGTTCATTTGCCGTGGCGGCCGTCCCCAGTCCAGCGCGAAGGCCAGCGCCGTCCAGCCTGTCTGCGGCCGCAGTTTTTCCTGGCCGACGTAGTGCGCCCAGCCGCCGCCGGGCACGCCAATGCAGCCGCACAACATCAGCATGTTCATGATGGCGCGGTAGTGCATGTCCATGTGGTACCAATGGTTCAGTCCGGCGCCGAGAATGACCATCGACGTGCCGTGCGTCTTGTGCGCATTCGTCGCGAACTCGCGGGCAACGCGGATCACCGTCTCCGCGGGCACGCCGGTGATCGGCTGCTGCCACGCCGGGGTGTAGGGCACGTTGTCGGCGTAGCTCCTGGCGCACGGGCTGATCTCATCGCCCAGGCCGCGGTCGATGCCGTAGTGCGCGGCCAGCAGGTCGTACACCGTGGCCACTTTGACCTGCCGGCTCACGCCTTGGGCATCGACCAGTTCGAGCAGGCGGTACGGCACCTTGCGCACCAGGACGTCCTGCTGCACATTGCCGGCATGGTGCTCTGCCGCCACGCCGCCAAAGTAGGGAAAGCCCACGTCGGTCACGCCGTCGGCATGGTCGATCAGGCTCAGCAGCAGGTCCACCGCGGCGCCGTCGCGGCCGTCACGCGGCTCCAGATTCCACTTGCCCTGTTCCCCCCAGCGAAAGCCGACGGCACCGTGCGGCGCGACCACACGTCCGCCAGCGTCGAATGCAACGGTTTTCCATTCCGGGTTGTTGTCCTGCCCGAGGCGGTCGGCAAAATCGCTGGCGCGCAGGTAGCGGTCTGCCGCCAGGACTTTGCGCTGCTCCCCGATGTCCCGTTCCTCGAGCCGCACGAGCAGAGGCAGGTCGGTGTATTTGCGGCAGTAATCGATGAAGTAGTCCGAGCGGTGTTCACCGAAGTGGAATTCGCGCAGGATCACATGCCCCATCGCCATGGCCAGCGCGGAATCGGTGCCCTGTTTCGGATGGATCCATTCGTCGCTGAGTTTGGCGACCTCCGAATAGTCGGGCGAGACGGCGACGGTCTTGGCGCCGCGGTAGCGGGCTTCGGTGTAGAAGTGGGCATCGGGCGTGCGGGTCTGCGGCACGTTCGACCCCCAGGCCATGATGTAGTTGGCGTTGAACCATTCGGCGGATTCGGCCACGTCGGTCTGCTCGCCCCAGACTTGCGGCGAGGAAGGCGGCAGATCGCAATACCAGTCGTAAAAACTGCCTGGCACGGCGCCGATGAGGTTGAGGTAACGTGAACCGGCAGCGTACGACACCATCGACATCGCCGGGATGGGGGAAAAGCCGTAAATGCGATCCGGGCCGTAGGTTTTGATGGTGTAGATGTTCGCCGCGGCGATCATTTCATTGACTTCGTCCCAGTGCGCGCGGATGAAACCGCCCATGCCGCGCAGCGCCTGGTAGTCGCGGCGCTTGGACGCATCCTGCACGATGCTGGCCCAGGCATCGACCGGGTCCAGTGTCTTGCGTGCTTGCCGCCACAGT
Source organism: Pseudomonadota bacterium (assembly GCA_021799355.1). Taxonomy (GTDB): domain Bacteria; phylum Pseudomonadota; class Gammaproteobacteria; order Burkholderiales; family Burkholderiaceae_C; genus Thiomonas. The sequence continues at coordinate 9,831 of JAJZAQ010000044.1, read as the reverse complement.
TTCATCAGCCGCCCGCGCACCATCGGGTATTTCACGCGGTTGGCCGAATACAGATACCAGCTCGCCGAGGCACCGCGTTGGCAGCCGCGTGGCTCATGGTTGGGCATGTCGGGGCGCGTGCGGGGGTAGTCGGTCTGCTGCGTTTCCCAGGTGACGATGCCACCCTTGACATAAATCTTCCACGAGCACGACCCAGTGCAGTTGGCCCCGTGGGTCGAGCGCACGATTTTGTCGTGCTGCCAGCGGCCGCGGTAGGCGTCTTCCCAGGTGCGGTCTTCGGTGGTGACTTCGCCGTGCCCGTCGGCGAATTTCGCACGGGACTGGGTGAAGTGGGTCAGGCGGTCGAGAAAATGGCTCATGGTGGTCTCCGTGGATTCAGCAGGTCAGCAGGGCATCGGGGCGTTTTTGCGGCTGTAGTACCACCAGGTCACCAGCACACAAAGCACGTAGAAAGCAATGAAGCCGTAGAGGGCGGCCTGCGGCCCGCCCGTCATGGCAATCGAACTGCCGTAGCTCTTGGGGATGAAGAACGCGCCATACGCCGCCACCGCCGAGGTGAAACCGATCACTGCGGCGGCCTCCTTGTTTGCGTCTTTCACCGCCTGTTCCTGCGCTGCCGCGCCCTGGCCAGCAGCGGCGCGCTTGCGGTCGGTGAGAAAAATCACCGGAATCATGCGGAAGGTCGAGCCGTTGCCGATGCCGGTGGTGGCAAACAGCAGCATGAACGCGGCGAGAAAACCGGTGAAATTGCCACCTGTGCCGCCGTGCGGCAGAAACGACAGCACACCGATCACGCCCAGGGTCATGACGATGAAATTCCAGAAGGTCACGCGTGCGCCGCCGAGTTTGTCCGCCAGCCAGCCTCCCACCGGACGGATGAGCGCGCCGACGAAGGGGCCGAGCCAGGCGTAGTCCAGCGCGTCGATGCCGGGAAACTGCGACTTGATGAGCAGCGGCAGTCCGGCGGAGTAGCCGATGAACGAACCGAAGGTGCCGGTGTACAGCAGGCTCATCAGCCAGGTGTGCTTACGCTTGAAAATGATGGCCTGGTCGGCAAACGAGGCTTTGGCGTCAGCCAGATCGTTCATGCCAAACCACGCAGCCAGCGTCGATGCGATGATGAATGGCACCCAGACGAAGCCGGCGTTCTGCAGCCAGAGTTGCGTGGTTTTGCCGCCGACGACCGCCGTTTGCGGGTTGCCGCTAAGCACGCCGTAAATCGCCGTGGTGATGACCAGCGGCACGATGAACTGCACGATAGACACGCCCAGATTGCCCAGGCCGGCGTTCAGCCCCAGCGCCAGCCCCTTTTGCGCCTTGGGAAAGAAAAAGTTGATGTTGGCCATCGACGAGGCGAAGTTGCCGCCGCCGAACCCGCTGAGCAGCGCGAGGATGACGAACACCTCATACGGCGTGTTCGGGTTCTGCACGGCGAAGTAAATCCCCAGCGTCGGCAGCAGCAGCGAGGCGGTGGAAATGGCCGTCCAGCGCCGTCCGCCGAAAATCGGCACCATGAACGAGTAAAAAATGCGCAGCGTCGCGCCGAACAGCCCAGGCAGCGCCGCCAGCCAGAACAACTGGTTGGTGGAAAACCTGAAACCGACCTGTGGCAACTTGACCACGACGACCGACCACACCATCCAGACCGCAAATGCCAGGGTGAGTGCGGGGATGGAAATCCACAGATTGCGCTGCGCGATCAGCTGACCTTCGCTTTTCCAGAACGCGGCGTCTTCCGGGTTCCAATGTTTGATGACATGACTCGACATGACGGCTCTCCTTCGCGTTCAGTGCTGCGTTGCGCCGCGTACCAGCGCGCCTGTGGACCGTGGGGCGGTGTTGCGCGCTGCCGGCCGGACCACGTCGGTGCGCCGCACCTCGGTGAAGTACATCCAGATCAGCGACACCCAGACGATGCCGTACATCAGCATGAAGGCCGATGAGCGCACGCCGGTGAGGTCCAGCAGCATGCCGAACAGAATCGGCAGCAAAAACCCTCCCAGCCCACCGGCCAAACCGACGATGCCCGATACCGTGCCGATATTGGTCGGATAGTCGTCGGCGATGTACTTGAACACGCTGGCCTTGCCGAAGGCGAACGCCACGCCGAGGATGAACAGCAGGGCGGTGAAGGCGTAGACGTTTAGACCGATGTGAAACGTCGCCGGCCCGCTGGTGGTCTGCACCGTGAACTCGGTTTGCGGGTACGACAGCAAGAACAGCGCCACCCAGCTGACCCACAGCACCCACCAGGTCACTTGGTGCGCGCCGAATTTGTCCGATAGCCAACCGCCGACGGCACGCAGCACGCCTCCGGGCAGCGAGAACGCCGCGGCCAGCAGCGCCGCCACGGGCAGGCTGAGTTTGTACTCACCGACGTAGTACTGCACCATCCACAGTGACAGCCCGACGTAGCCACCGAACACGATGCTGTAGTACTGGCTGTACTTGAGCACGCCAGGGTCGCGCAGCGCCTTGAGCTGCTGCATGAACGACGTCTGCCCCTGCACGACATGGCTGGCATCGTGGTGGCTGAACAGCCAGAACAGGATCAGCGTGCCGAGCATGACCGCGGCGTAGACATGCGGCACCATGGTCCAGCCAAAGGTCACGACCAGCGCGGGGGCGACGAATTTGTTGACCGCGGCGCCCGAATTGCCGGCGCCGAAAATGCCCATCGCCAGACCCTGGCGATGCTTGGGGAACCAGCGGGCGACGTACGGCGTGCCGACGGAGAATGAGCCTCCGGCCAGGCCAATGAGCAGCCCGATGAGCAGGAATTGCCAATACGCCGTGGCATAAGCCAGCAGCCAGATCGGCACCACCGTGGCCGCCATGATCGCGGCAAAGACGATGCGCCCACCGTAGCGGTCGGTCCAGATGCCCAGCGGCACGCGGATCAGCGAGCCGCTGAGCACGGGCATGGCGGTGAGCAGACCGAATTCGGTGGCGTTGAGTCCCAGGGTTTTTTTGATCGGGATGCCGATGACGGCAAACATCATCCACACCATGAAGCACACGGTGAATGCCCAGGTGCTGACGATCAGGACCGACCAGGCCTGGCGGGTGTGTTGTTGCGCGGTCGCGCTCATGACAGCCTCCTTGCGATGACAAGGACACTCTATTGGCCGCAGGGCACGGGCGTCATCGCCCGGAAGGAGCACGGTGCGGATTCAGTTGGAGGAGGCGGCGGCGACGCGCTGCGGCCGCGTTCAGCCAAACGAACTACGCCAAACGGTCGCAGGCGGCGCTGCGCGTTTCAGCCAGCCAGGCCGTGTTCGCTGGCGTACACCGCGATTTGCACACGCGAAGCCAGCCCCAGCTTGCGCAAAATGCTCTGCACGTGCACCTTGACCGTGGTTTCGGCGATGTCGAGCTCGCGGGCGATCACCTTGTTGCTCGCGCCGCGGGCGATTGCCGCGGCAATCTGCCGTTCGCGCGGGGTCAGGGCGTCGGCGGGGGATGCAGGAGGGCTCGCAGCCTCTGCCGCGGCTTGCGCCGTCGACGCGGCAGCAGGTGGCGGCCCGGCCAGGGTGTGGATCAGCTTGGGCGCCATTTCCGCGCCGATGATGATCTGGCCGTGGGACGCACGGCGGATGGCGGCGACGATTTCGCCGACTTCGCAGGTTTTGAGCAAATACCCGCTGGCGCCGGCGCGCAGCGCGGTGGCCAGATCAGCCGGGTCATCGCTGACGGTGAGCAGCAGAATTTTCAGCTGCGGTGCCGCCTGCAGCAGACCGCTGACGGCGTCGACACCACGCACCCCGGGCAGATGGTTGTCGAGCAGCACCACGTCTGGCCGGGTTTTTTCGATCTGCCGCAGCGCCTCGCCGATATCCGCCGCCTCGCCCACGACCTCCAGCCCCGTTTCTTCGGCCAGCAGCGCCACCATTCCGCGCCTGAAAAGCGGATGGTCATCGACGAGCAGGAGACGAATGGCAGGCGTGCCAGCCTGCGCAGAGGACATTCCTGGTTGTTCGATCTCAGGCGGCATGGGGTGTAGCAGCGGATGACAAGGGGGCTGCCGGCGTGGCTGCGGCAGACGCGGCGAAACGGTCGGGCAGTTCGAGCACGACCTGCGTGCCACGACCGGGCTGCGACGTGATGCGCAGCGTACCGCCGATCTGCGCCGCGCGCTCGCGCATGATCTGCAGGCCGACATGCGCCTGCGCGTCGGCCAGGACGGCCTGGGGATCGTAACCGCGGCCGTTGTCGCTGATGGCAAAACGCCAATGCGGCAGGCTGTCGACATCGACCGACACCACGGTGGCGCCAGCGTGCTTGCGCACGTTCGACAGCGCCTCCTGCAGCACGTGCAGCACCTGGATTTGCACATCGGGGTCCAGCGGCTGGCCGTAACCGTTGAACTGCAGGCGCACCGCCACACCGCTTTGCAGCTCGAATTTCTGCAGGGTGCTGCGCAACGCGGGTTCGATGTCCTGCTCCTGCGTGCGCGTGCGGAAGTGCAGCAGCAATTCGCGCACGTCGGCCAGGCTTTCGCGCACCCCGGCGTCGAGCTCGTCGAGGGCATTGTCGACGCGCCGCGCATTGTGCGATTTCACCGCGGAGCGCAGGAGCTGGAGCTGGATTTTCATGAAGGCCAGCGCCTGGGCGATGGAGTCATGCAGCTCGCGCGCGAGCAGGGCGCGTTCGCGGGCGACGGCGGCCTCGCGTTCCAGCGCTGCGCTGCGCAGGCTTTCCATTGCCGCGGCGAGGTGACCGGCCAGCGCTTCGAACAGCACGTTCTGCTGCGGGTCGATGCTGCGCGGCGTGCGGAAAAACAGGTCGATTTCACCGAGCAGCCGTTGCTGCGCCGCCACCGGCACGCTGATGAGCGTGGCAAAGCCCGCACGCACGCAGGCGTCGTCAGCAGGCGTTGCAGCATCAGCGCGCGAAGGGTGGAACTGCACGATTTGCGGCTGCTGCCCGGGTTGGGACTGACCGCAGTGACAGGTGCCGGCGGGCAGGCAGCGCTCGGCGTCGATGACGTCTGGCGGCATGTCGTGCGCTGCCAGCAGCAGGTAGCGGCGGGCGGTGTCATCGGTCCAGCGCAGCAGCGCGGCGTCGGCTCCGGCGATGTCCTGGATGGCTGCGGTGAACTCGCGCGCCAGGCCGTCGAGGCTTTGCTCCCTGGAAACCAGCGCGCTGACGCGGTACAGCGCGGCCAGACGCTGCTGCTCGGTTTGCAGCGCGGCGGTTTTTTGCTGCACGCGGGCTTCGAGCTCGGCGTAAACCTCCTGTAATTGCCCGGCCATGCGGTTGAATCCGGCAGCCAGGTCGCCGAGTTCGTCGGTGGAGTCGATCTGCACCCGCGCGGTGTAATCGCCCTGTTCGATCGCCTGCACCCCGCGGCTGAGCCGGCCCACCGGGTCCAGGACGAACAGATACGCGGCGTAAAACATGAGCATCGCGGCGACGACGACGACCACGGCCATGCCCATCTGGAACGCGTGCAGCACGCTGGTCCAGAAATCCAGACGGTGCTCGATGGCGCTGACGAACGCGTCGATCTGCGTGACGAACTGATCGACCTGCGCCTCGGGTACCGGCACTGCCGCCTGCTCCCAGCGCGGACGCAATTGCTGCCACTGCGCCTGCACCGTGGCGAAGCGCTGGCGGATGGTGTCGTCCCACGGCACGAACAGCGGCCGTGCCGGATTGCCGCTGCGCAGCAGGTCCAGGCTGCGCTGCATGTCCTGCGCCTGCGCCGCCAGCCCCGGCTGGCCGGCGGTGGCGGCGGTCAGCGCCAGGCGGTAGGTCATCATGCGCAGCCGGCCGGCGACGTTCATCGCCGCCGCGCCGCCTTCGAGATTCCACGAAATCCACAATGTCGCGCCGACCGAGCCGAGCGACAACAGCAGCAGCACGCCCGAGAACAGGGCGATTTTGGCGGTCAGCGTCCAATGGCGGCGCGGCATGGCAGGACGGATCGAGCAAACGGCGCTGGCCCGCTTGGGCCGTGGCAGGGTCGATTGTCGGTCAGATCGGCCGGCGCGGCCAGTGCCGCCGGATCAGTCGGCAATGGCCTGCAGCAGCTCGCTTTCGATGCTGTTTTGCACCTGCGCGTCGCCCAGCCCGGGGGCGGAGATGAGAAACGTGTCTTCCACGCGCTCGCCCAGGGTGGTGATTTTGGCCAGTTGCAGGTTGACGTGGTGGTGCGCCAGCACTTGGGCGATGGCGTAGAGCAGGCCGGAACGGTCGTGTGCGGTGACACTCAGAATCCAGTTCTGCCCGCGTTCGTCGGGCCGCAACCCCACGCGCGGGTTGACCGGGAAATTGCGCACCCGGCGCGACAGCCGTCCCTGCTGCGGCGGCGGCAGCGGCGTGGCGCGGGTGAGTGTGTCGCGCAAGGTGGTTTCGATCAGGCTGGTCATCGCCCGGTCGTGCACCCGGGTGTGCGGCGAGACGACGACGAAGGTGTCCAGCGCCCAGCCGCTGCGCGTGGTGTGGATTTTGGCGTCGAGGATGTTGAAGTTGCGGCTGTCGAAATAGCCACAGATGCGGGCGAACAGGTCCGGCTGGTCGGCAGCGTAGACCAGCACCTCCAGCCCTTCGCCTTCGGGCGCCAGGCGAGCGCTGACCACCGGTTGGTCGCTGGCGGCGCGGGCGTACAGCTTGCGCGTCTGCCAGGCGATGTCCTGCGGGTCATGGCGCAGGAAGTAGGCCATGTCCAGTGTGTCCCACAAGGCCTGCTGCGCCCCCTCGGGCAGGGCGTAGAGCTTGAGGATGCGCAGCGCCTCCTGCTGGCGCCACTGCAGCTCGGCCTGCGGCTGCGGCGTTTGTCCTCCCAGCGCGCGCAGTGTGGCCCGGTAGAGGTTTTCCAGCAGCTTACCCTTCCACGCATTCCACACCTTCGGGCTGGTGCCACGGATGTCGGCCACGGTCAGCAGATACAGGGCGACGAGATGGCGTTCGTCTTTCACCCGGCGGGCGAAGGCGGCGATGACTTCGGGGTCACTCAGGTCCTCCTTTTGCGCCACGCGCGACATTTGCAGGTGTTCGCGCACGAGGAATTCGGCGAGTTCGGCATGCTCGGCGGCGATGCCGTGCGCCTTGCAGAACTTGCGCACCTCCAGCGCGCCGAGTTCGGAGTGGTCGCCGCCGCGCCCTTTGGCGATGTCGTGGAACAGCGCGGCGAGGATGAGCAGCCAGGGTGGGTCGAAATTGGCCGCCAGCTGTGAGCACAGCGGATATTCGTGCGCATGCTCGGGCATAAAGAACCGGCGCACATTGCGCACCACCATGAGAATGTGCTGATCGACGGTGTAGACGTGGAACAGATCGTGCTGCATCTGGCCGACGATGCGGCGGAACGCCCAGAGGTAACGGCCGAGCACGCTGGTGCGGTTCATTAGCCGCAGCGCGTGGACGATGCCCTGCGGCGCCTGCAGGATGCGCAAAAACTGCGCGCGGCTGCGCGGGTCGTGGCGGAACGCGGCGTCCATGCGGTGGCGCGCCAGGTATAGCGCGCGCAGCGCCGCAGGCGATAAGCCACGCGCACCGGGTACGCGCTGGAACACGGCGAAAATTTCCAGCATGGCCCAGGGCTCGCGCTGGAACAGCACCGGGTCCGCCGGCTCGATCATGCCGTCGCGCACGGCGTAGCGGCCGTCGGCCACGCCGTCGATGCCGGTGACGGGCTGCGCCACGGCCACCGACTGCGGCCACAGCCGCCCTTCGATGTCGAGCAGGACGATTTGGTTGATCTGTTCGACCGCCTTGGCGGCCCAGTAATATCGCTGCATCAGCGCCTCGCCGGCGCGTTTGGTCGGTGTGGGCGAAAACCCCATCACCCGGGCGACGGCGTTTTGCAGATCGAACACCAGCCGGTCTTCGCGCCGCCGCGCCAGAATGTGCAGATGTGCGCGGATCCGCTTGAGCACCGTCTCGTTGCGCTGCACCTGCCGCAGGATGTTGGCGGTGATCAGCCCGCTGGCGGCAAGCTCCTTCCACGTGCGACCGAAACCGCAGGCCTGCGCCACCCACAGCACGACGTGCAAGTCGCGCAGCCCGCCGGGGCTTTCCTTGCAGTTGGGTTCGAGGGCGTAAGGCGTGTCCTCGTATTTGATGTGCCGCTGCTGCTGCTCGCGCATCTTGGCCTGGAAAAAGGCGCGGGTGTCCAGATGGTGGAAAAAATCGGTTTGCATGCGCTGCGCCAGCGCACGGTCGCCGCACAGCACGCGCATTTCCAGCAGCGCGGTCTGCACCGTGATGTCTTTGGCGGCTTCGTCGATACAGGCTTGCGGCGTGCGCACGCTGGCGCCGATTTCCAGCCCGCAGTCCCAGCAGGCGGTGATGAAGCGCTCGGCGGCGGCGTCGGTGGCGGCGTCGCTGCCCTGTGGCCGCGGCAGCAGCAACAGCAGATCGATGTCCGAATGCGGAAACAGCTCGCCGCGGCCGTAGCCGCCGACGGCGATCAGCGTCGCGTCGGCAGGCATGCCGGCAGCGGCCCACAACGTGCGCAGCGTGGCGTCGGTCAGCCGTGCCAGACCGTGCAGCAGTGGCGTGATCCGCCGCGGGTGCGCGGTGTACGCGTCGAGCAGGGCGGCGCGTGCGGCCTTCCAGCGCTGGCGGATCGCCGCCAGGGCGCTGCCGGCAGCGGCGCCGGGCACGGGCTGCTCACTCATTGCGCAGGTCGCTTGCGCCGGGCGCGGCTCAGGCGGCCAGCGGTGCCTGGCGCACGAAAGCCGGCGGTTGCTGGCAGCCCGCTGACGTGGTGAGGACTTCGAAGCCGCTGTCGGTAACCAGCACGGTGTGCTCCCACTGCGCCGACAGTGAGCGGTCTTTGGTGACGATGGTCCAGCCGTCGGCCATTTCGCGGATCTCGCGCCGCCCGGCGTTGATCATCGGCTCGATGGTGAACGTCATCCCGGCGCGCAGCACTTCGCCGGTACCGGGTTTGCCATAGTGCAGCACCTGCGGCTCTTCATGGAATTTGCGGCCGATGCCGTGGCCGCAGAATTCGCGCACCACGCTGTAGCCGGCGTTTTCGGCGAAGGTCTGGATGACATGGCCGATGTCGCCCAGCCGCGTGCCCGGCCTGACCAGGGCGATGCCGTGCCACATCGCCTCGAACGTCACGTCCACCAGGCGCTGCACGTGCCTGGGCACGCTGCCGACGCAGAACATGCGGCTGCTGTCGCCGTGAAAACCGTCTTTGATCACGGTGACGTCGATGTTGAGAACGTCGCCGTTTTTCAGCGGCTTGTCGTTGGGGATGCCGTGGCAGATCACGTTGTTCACCGAGGTGCAGATCGACGCCGGGTAGGGCGTGTACCCCGGCGGCGCGTAGTTCAGCGGCGCCGGAATCGCCTGCTGCACCTGGGTGATGTAGTCGTACGCCAGCTTGTCCAGCGCCTTGGTGGTGACGCCGGGCTGCACGTGCGGAGTGAGGTAATCGAGCAATTCGGACGCCAGCCGGCCGGCGACGCGCATTTTGTCGATTTCTTCAGGGGTTTTGATGGTGATGCTCATCAATACATTATCTCACTGCCGCGATATGTCGGCAGCCGCCCTGCCGGCGCCGTGGGCGATAATTTGGCGGTTTCTTCCTCATCCCCACTCCCTCCCCGCGGCGCGGGGTTTACGCATGCAGATTCTCGTTTTCGAAGGCGCCAACGCCCTTTCCGCCTTCCGTCAGGACGCGCTCATGGCGCGGCTGCGCCAGACCTTGCCGCAACTCGCCGCGCGCGTGCGCAACATCCACGGCCGCTACCTGCATGCCGTCGCGCTCGACCAGGCGCCGCCTGCCGGGGTGCGCGACACCCTGGACGGTCTGCTGCGCTACGGCGATGCCTACACCGGCCCGGTCGATGGCCAGGCGCTGCTGGT
>JAJZAQ010000043.1 GCA_021799355.1 Pseudomonadota bacterium | reverse complement strand
CATGTCCATCGAACTTTACAAAGACGCCCATCATGCCTGCGTGCTGTTTACCGATCTCGTGCCGGACGAGGAGGCGGTGCAGGCCAACCAGTTTCTCATCGTCGATCACGACGAAGGCGTGATCCTCGATCCGGGCGGCAACATGACGTACAACGAGCTGAGCCTGACCATGCGCAAATACATTGCTCCGGCCAAGCTCGACTACATCCTGGCGTCGCACGCCGACCCCGACATCATCGCCTCGCTGGACCGCTGGATGACCTCCACCCAGGCCAAGCTGGTGATTTCCGCGCTGTGGGCGCGGTTTGCGCCGCATTTTTGCAAGCTGGGCAAGACCGACAACCGGGTCATCGGCGTGCCCGACGCCGGCGGGCGGCTGCGTTTTGGCCAGACCACGCTGTGGCTGCTGCCGGCGCACTTCATGCACGCCGAAGGCAATTTCCAGTTTTACGACCCGGTGAGCAAAATCCTGTTTTCCGGCGATCTGGGCGTGTCGCTGCTCAGCGGGGCGCAGGCCGGGCACGTCATCACCAGTCTGGATCCGATGCCGCACGGCATGGAGGCGTTTCACCGCCGCTACATGGTGAGCAACAAAATCCTCAAGCTGTGGGTGCGCATGGTGCGCCAGCTCGACATCAAGATGATCGCGCCGCAGCACGGCGCGCCGCTGGCCGGGGCGGCCATCGGCCAGCTGCTCGACTGGCTGGACAACCTGCCCTGCGGCATCGACCTCATGGGGCCGGGGCAGTATCAGCTTCCTGCGGAGACGGCGTATGTCGGCGGCTGAAGCGCAAGCGGCCCGGCGCGGCACCGTTTTGGTTGTCGGCGCGGTGCACGCCGACCTCGTCGCCGTGCTGCAGCGGCTGGCGCACCGTGTCGACGGCCTGCAAGACCCGCAACAGCCGCCACCTCTGCGCGGGCGCCGCGCACCCGATGTGCTCGTGGTCGATTTATTCATCCCCGGCACCGACGGACTGACGTTGCTGCGGCGCTGGGCGACTGGTGCGCACGGCCCCCTGCCGCCGAGCATCGTGCTGGCGCCGCCCGGGCCGGTCGACGGGCAGGCGCTGCGGCGGCTGCGCATCGACTCCTGGCTGGTCAAGCCGGTGCAGCCGCAGGAACTGGCCACGCGCGTTCGGCGCCTGCTCGCCGCGGCCGACGTCGCCGACGCCGCGCCCGCCGTTCAGCCGGCAGATGCGGCGTGCCTTGCCCGTGCCGCCGCCTGCCGCACCCCAGCCGAGGCGCTGGCGGCGATCGATCTGCAGCAGCCGCTGCGTCGGGCGCGCGAGGAGTTCATGCGCGCGTACCTGCGACGGCAGATCGACCGCGCGCAAGGCTGTGTGCGTGAAGCCGCCAGAGCCGCGGAAATGGACTATTCGGCGTTTTACCGCCAGATCCGCAAGCTGGGCCTGCAGGCCATTCTCACCCGCAGCGACAGGCGGCTGGCCGAGCGCAGCGCGGGGCGCTCGGGGCGGCGTGCTCAGCCCGTCTGAGGTTCGCGCAGCAGCAGGGCCTGCAACCGCGGCCAGATCCACGGCAGGGCGAGCAGCGCGGCCAGCGCGGCGCAGAGGTTGAACACGGTGTGCACCATGGCGACCTGCTGCGCCGGGGTCAGCGACGAGGCGAGCACCGCGCCGATCAACGGCTGCAGCACCGTCGCGAACAGCAACACACCGAAGCCATTGAACGCGGCGTTGAACGACGCCAGCCGCCGTGCCAGCGGGCCCAGGCTGGCGCTGGCCAGCAACGCGGTGGACGTGGTGCCCAGATTGGCGCCAGCCACCATCCACACCGCCACCGCCGGGTCGACCACGCGCTGCGAGGCGGCGACCACCGCCAGACCGCTGACTACCGAGGACGATTGCACGAATGCCGTGAGCAGGGTGCCGAACAGCAGCGCCAGCCCAGGCGACTGCAGCAGCGGCTGCCAGGCACCGATCTGCGGGCTGTGCGCCAGCGGGGCGAGCGACTGCGCCACCAGGTCCAGTGCGAGAAAAATCAGGCCGAAGTAAAAAATCCCCTTGCCGTAGGCGCGCCAGGGCCGAGGCGCCAGCAGCGACCAGGCGCCGCCGAGGGTGACGAAAATCGGCCCCAGACCTTCGAGCTTGTACGCCACCAGCCAGGCGGTGAGCGTGGTGCCGACGTTGGCGCCGACGATCAGACCGACGGCGGCGCGCGCACTCAACGTGCGCTTGTGCGCCAGGCCGACCACCATCGACGTCACCGCAGACGACGACTGCACCACCGCGGTGACCAGTCCGCCGACCAACGCCGCGCGCCAGTCGCTGCGGGTGATGCGCGCCAGCGCGTGACGCAGCCGTTCGCCGCCCAGGCGGGTGACCTCGTCGGAAAACGCCTCCAGGCCGTGCAGAAACAAAAAAATGGCCGCGAGCACCGAAAACCCCCACAGCAGCAATGTATTCATGCGTGTCACGGCTCCTTGCTCCGGGTTGTAGCACGGCGCCGCACGTCTGCACGCAACTCGTCACATCTGTTCACCGCAGGCCGGCCATGCCAGCGGCACAATCCGCACAGATCGTGTCCATCCCGAAGGAGACCCGCATGATCCGCACCAGGCTTTTTTTCAAACGGCAAACCGCCGTGCTGGGCTTGGCCGCGCTGGCCTGTTCGGCCACGGCCGCAGTCGCCGCCACAGCACCTGCCGGTCATTTCACCGCCACCGCCAAGGTGTCGTCGGTGGACGAGGCAGCGGCGCAGGGCGCGCAGATTTTCGCCAACGACACCTTCGGCACCAAGCAGACCTGGGTGCCGCCCAACGCCTTCAACAGCCACCTGATGACCTGCGCGGCCTGCCACACCGACGGCGGCAAGACCGAGGGCACCACCCCCGCCGGGGCGCACCTGCCCAGCCTGATCGGTGCCGCGGCCAAGTATCCCAAATACAAGGCGAAAAAACACGCCGTCTACACCCTGGAGCGACAGATCGTGCACTGCGTGCGCGCGGGCATCATGGGCAAGCCGCCGGCGTATGACAGCCCGGAGATGGTCGACCTCGTGGCCTATCTCACCCAGCTCTCCAAGGGGGCGACGATGGGGCAGCAGTTCAAGTGAACGCGCGTCTGGCGGCACGGCTGGGCGCCGCGGTACTGTGTGTCGCGCTGCGTCCGGCACTGGCCGCGCCGGACGCAGACATGGTCAGACTGGCGCAGTCCGAGGGCTGTTTCGCCTGCCACGCCATCGACCGGAAAAAAGTCGGCCCGGCCTACGCCGCGGTGGCGCAGCGCTACGCGCACGACCCGCACGCCGCCGCCATTTTGCAGGACGCCATTCTCAACGGCCACCAGGGAACCTGGGGGGTGATTCCGATGCCGGCGTATGCGCCCGACGGCGATCTGAACGCGCAGCAGGCACTGGACCTGGCGCGGTGGATCCTCAGCCTCAAGCCGGCACGCTGAGCCGCCACGCGGCGACGGCGAAAAAAAACCGCAGCCAAGGCTGCGGTTTTCGTCGGCTTGCCGGGGTCAGATCACGGAGACGTTCGCAGCCTGCAGGCCCTTGGGGCCTTGCCGGACTTCGAACTGCACGCGCTGGTTTTCCGCCAGGGTCTTGAAGCCGCCGCCTCGAATTTCGCTGAAGTGCACGAACAGGTCGGCAGCGCCGCCGTCCTGCGCAATGAAGCCGAAGCCTTTGCTGTCGTTGAACCATTTGACGGAGCCGGTTTGCAGGGCCATATTGAATTCCTTGAGTGAAGGGAAACCGCGCAGCGACGCGCCGTGCGGTGCAGAAACACGCCAGCAATCACTTGGGGAATGCAATCAGGCCGCTGCCCGCGTGGGCGGACAGGGAGTTGACGGTCTTCGACAGGGACAACGTGTTGCGTTACTACAGGGCGTAGTGTAGACGCCGGGGACCGGCCTGCGCTGCGGGCCGGCGCAATGCCATGGCCGCTGGCATGGTTTATGCTGTCTTGCCTGGCTTGCGCTCGTTCCGTCCTCCGTCGTCGCCTTCATGACCGGCCTCGAACTCACTTTGCTCTACCTCGTCGCCGCGGTGATCGGCGTGGCGCTGTTTCGTGCGCTGTCGATGCCGCCGATGCTCGGCTATCTCGCGGTGGGTGTGGTCATCGGGCCCAATGCCCTGGCGCTGGCCGGTGAGACCAGCGGGTTGCAGCATCTGGCCGAGTTTGGCGTGGTGTTTCTCATGTTTTCCATCGGCCTGGAGTTCAGCCTCGGGCAGCTCAAGGCGATGCGCTCGCTGGTCTTCGGTCTGGGGGCGGCGCAGGTGGCGTCGGCGATGGCGCTGACGCTTGCCGCCAGCATCGCGCTGGCGCTGCTGCTGCCGCAGTTCTGGAGCCAGCCGCTGGGCGCCGGGGTGGCCATCGGCGGCGCGTTCGCCATGTCGTCCACCGCCATCGTCGTCAAGCTGCTGGCCGAGCGCATCGAGCTCGACTCCGAGCATGGCCGCCACATCATCGGCGTGCTGCTGTTCCAGGATCTGGCGGTGGTGCCGCTGCTCATTCTCATCCCGGCGCTGGCGTCGCACAGTGGCGAGTTGCCGCGGCTGCTGCTGTTTGCCGCGATCAAGGCCGTGCTGGTGCTGGCCATCATTCTGCTTGCCGGGGGCAGGGTGTTGCAGCCGTGGCTGCGCATCGTCGTCAAGCGCAAGTCCGACGAGCTGTTCATGCTCAACCTGCTGCTGCTCACCCTGGGACTGGCGTGGATCACCGAACTGGCCGGGCTGTCGCTGGCGCTGGGCGCATTCCTCGCCGGCATGCTCATCGCCGAAACGCCGTACAAAGCGCAGGTGGAGGCCGACATCCGGCCATTCCGCGACGTGCTGCTCGGGCTGTTTTTCATCACCATCGGCATGCTGCTGGACTGGCGGCTGGTGCTGGCGCAGTGGTGGCTGGTGCTGCTGCTGGCGTTGCTGCCGCCGCTGGCCAAGGCGGCGCTGGTGTTCGGCATCGAGCGGTTGCGCAAGACGCCGCCGGGCCTGAGCCTGCGCGTGGGGCTGTGGCTGGCCCCGGCCGGCGAGTTCGGCATCGTGCTGCTGAACATCGCGGCGGGCAACAAGCTGCTGCCGCCCGAAGTGCTCAACCCGGTGTTGGCGGCGATGGTGATTTCCATGCTCTACACCCCGCTGCTGGGGCAGTACATCGACCGCATCGTGCTCAAGATCTCATCGGCCGACTGGATGCTCGCCTCGCTGCAGATCACCAATATCGCGCGCAGCACCCTCAAGGCGCAAAACCACGTCATCATCTGCGGCTTTGGCCGCTGCGGGCAGAATCTGGCGCGGCTGCTCGACACCGAAAACATCCCCCACATCGCGCTGGACCTCGACCCCGACCGCGTGGCGCAAACCCAGGCTGCCGGGCAGAACGTGGTGTACGGCGACTCCACCCGGCTGGCCACGCTGCAGGCTGCCGGTCTGCAGCGCGCCAGCGCCGTGGTCATCACCTATGTGGAGACGCAGTCGGCGCTGCGCATCCTGCATCTCATGCGCGAACATGCCCCGCACGTGCCGGTGGTGGTGCGCACGCTCGACGACGCGCCGCTGGAGGAGCTGCGTCAGGCGGGCGCGGCGGAGGTCGTGCCGGAAATTCTCGAAGGCTCGCTGATGCTGGCGTCGCACACTCTGGCGCTGGTAGGCGTGCCGCTGCCGCGGGTGCTCAAGCGCGTGCGCCATGCACGGGCGGCGCGCTACGGCCTGCTGCGCGATTGGTTCCACGGCAGCGACGACGCCTCGCTCGACGATGCCGAGCAGCCGCGGCTGCTGTCGGTCACTCTCACCCCCGAGGCGGCGGCGGTGGGACGCACGCTGCGCGCCATCAGCCGCGACGGCGTGCGCGTCACCCAGGTGCGGCGCAGCGACGGCCGCGTGGTCAAACCGGCACCGACGCTGCAACTGCACGCCGGCGACACCGTCGTGCTCTCCGGGCTGCCCGATGCGCTGGCGCTGGCCGAGGAGGCGCTGCTGCGCGGTTGATGCTCTATGCTGTGCGTATTTCCAGGTTCCGTTCCCCTCAGCCGTGTCCATCCAGCCTGATGCTTTCGCCCCCGCGCCGCGGGTGATCGACCCTGCCGCCAGCACGGCGCAGGAGGCGGTGATCGAGCGCGCGCTGCGTCCGCACAAGCTCGACGAGTATGTCGGCCAGGCGCGGGTGCGCGAGCAACTGGACATTTTCATCGGCGCCGCGCGCGGCCGCGGCGAGGCGCTCGACCACGTGCTGCTGTTCGGCCCGCCGGGGCTGGGCAAGACCACGCTGGCGCACATCGTCGCGCGCGAAATGGGGGTGAATCTGCGCGCCACCTCCGGCCCGGTGCTCGAACGTGCCGGCGACCTGGCCGCGCTGCTGACCAATCTGGAACGCGGCGACGTGCTGTTCATCGACGAAATCCACCGTCTGTCTCCGGTGGTCGAGGAAATCCTCTACCCGGCGCTGGAGGACTACCAGATCGACATTCTGATCGGCGAAGGGCCAGGGGCGCGCAGCGTCAAAATCGACCTGCAGCCGTTCACCCTGGTCGGCGCCACGACCCGCGCGGGCATGCTGACCAACCCGCTGCGCGACCGTTTTGGCATCGTCGCGCGGCTGGAGTTCTATACCGCGGAGGAACTGGCGCGCATCGTCGCCCGCTCGGCCGGGCTGCTCGGCGCGGCGATCGACGCCGACGGCGCGCTGGAAATCGCCCGCCGCGCACGCGGCACCCCGCGCATCGCCAACCGCCTGCTGCGCCGCGTGCGCGACTACGCCGAGGTCAAGGCCGGCGGGCGCATCACCGCGGCGGTGGCCGACGCCGCGCTGCGCCTGCTCGACGTCGACCCGCTGGGGCTGGACCTGATGGACCGCAAACTGCTCGAAGCCGTGGTGCACCGCTTCGACGGCGGCCCGGTCGGGCTGGACAACCTGGCCGCAGCGATCGGCGAGGAGGCCGGAACGATCGAGGACGTGATCGAGCCCTACCTCATCCAGCAAGGCTATCTGCAGCGCACCCCGCGCGGGCGGGTGGCCACGGCGGCGAGCTACGCCCACCTTGGGCTGAAGCCGCCGCAGCGGCCGCTCGGCGATCTGTTCGACGCCGGCTGACCGGCGACGGGGCGCCGCGCCGGTCAATACGCGACAAAGCCGTTGGGCGCGCCGGGGTTGCTGCCCTGCAGCCCGGTGGCGATGGAACGGCCGTAGAAAAACGGTAGACCCAGATCGACGAAGCCGGAAATCGCCGCCGTGCCGCCGAGCGCGGGCAGCGCGGCGTTTTGCGTGGCGAACATGGCCTGCGCGTTGCCGATGACCACGGTTTGCGCCGGACCGAAGCCGAGGTTGGCCAGTTGCAGGCTGGCGGCGAGGTTCAGCGGTGAGGACGGGCAGTAAAAACCCGACAGGCAGGTGGGGACGCCGCTGAGGTTGAGGTAGTAGCCGTTGGAGCCGCTGTCGACGAAGCCGCTTTGCGTCACGCCGTTGAGCGTCAGCGTCAGGTTGCCCGAGGAATCGAGCGGATACACCTGCGCCGCGCCGAGGCTGTTGTTGCTCTGCGTGTTCAGGCCGAAGGTCAGCGTCCCCGTGGCCGAGGGCGCACCGTTGGGCACGGGCACGGCCGGCAGCGTGAGGATGCTGCCGTTGTTGTCGGTGGGGAATGCCGCCACCAGGTTGATCCCTTGCTGGCCCAGCGCTGCCGTGGTCGCGCTGCAGGTGCCATTGCTGCAGGTGTAATAAAAGCCGGTGCTGGCGCGGGTAGTGCAGGCGCTGCCGCAGTCGTACTTGAAGTTGCTCACGCCCAGGATGCCATTGGCAATGCCGGCAAAACTGCTGGCGAAGTTGCTGCCTCCCTGCGCCGCGCACGCCGCAGGGGGGGCTGGCAAGGCGGCGTCGTTCATCACCTGGATGGGCACCGCGCTGGTGGTGGTCTCGCCGCCGAGCTGGATGGTCGCCAAGCGCATGCTGCCCCAGGCGTAGCCCGAGGCGAACTGCGCGCACGCGGCAAGCTGTCCGCTGCCCGAGACGATGGTTGGCAACGTGCCCGACAGGGTGGCATTCAACGCCGAGGCGAACAGCCGCAACCCGGCCGAGCCGGTGTCGACCAGCACGTCGGGAATGGTCTGGCAGGCGCCGCCGGGCGCGCACACGGTGACGCTGACGTAAGGCGTGTTGGCCGTGAGCGTGGTGCTGTTGGCCGGCAACTGGCGGATGCTGACCGGCACCACATTGCCCGGCGTCGCAGGGGGGACGGGTGCCGGGCTGGGTGTCGTTGCCGGAGTCGATGACGGACTGGTGGGGGTGCTGGAGGGCGTGCTGGCTGCCGGGGCTGATGTGCTGCCAGGCGCCGGGCTGCTGCCGCCGCCACCGCCGCAGGCAGCCAGCAGCAGTGCGGTGGACAACACGGCACCCCGTCCGGCGCGACGCAGCAGGGCGGGCAGGTCGTAGAGCGAAAACGGTTTCATCGTCGGAAGGTGGCAAAAATGCGCGGCAGACGGGGATTTCAGGGTTGCAGCGTGGACGGGTCGAACCCCGGCGGGACGAGCGACGGCACCCAGGCCACGCCAAAAAAGCCGCGCATGCGGCCGGCGCTGTGCACGACGATGTCGCTGCCTTTGACCAGAGACAGGTTGAGCTGCTGCGGCTGCGCGCTGGCCGCCTGCACGTAGGGAGCGAAATAGCTGCCGAGCAGTTGTTGCAGATCGGGTTTGAACGGCCCTTTCCAGGTGATGGCGAACACGGTGCCGGCGGCGTTGGCGTATTCGGTCACCGTCGTGCCCTGAGGAGTTTGCACGGTCTGCGTCTGCACGGCAGCGGCGGCCGCCGGGCTGCTGCCCGCAGCGGCCTGCGCCGCCAGCCGCGGGGCCTGCGTCAACACGGTGCCATCCCGCGCAGCGTCGGCCAGCGGGCGGCCCAGACCGGCGTGGGCGTTGGCGCCCAGCGCGGCGAGGACGAGGCATGCGGCTGCAGCACGCGCGGGCAGGCGGAGGAAGGGCGTCATGGCAAGGCGGTTCAGCGTGAAAAACCAGGATGCGACAGAGTCTAATCGGCCTTGTCCGGCCGTCGTGTGACCGGCTGGCGGCACGGGCCCGTGGCGTGGTAAAAACCGCAACAGCACGGCCCGTGTCCGCGCCCGGCGGGGCCGTCAGGGCCGGGCAACTGCCGGGAAGCGGCGCAGGGCGCAGAGGAGGACGGCGATGGGCGACGACAACGAGGTGGAGGCCGGCCCCGATCTGGCGCAGGGCGTGCCAGCGGCTTCGTTGCGCGAGGGCCAGCCGCTGCTCGGGCAGGTCGACGGCCAACCGGTGCTGCTGGTGCGCGCCGCAGGCGCGGTGCATGCGGTCGCCGCGCACTGCACCCACTGGAGCGGGCCGCTGGCCGAAGGGCTGGTGGTGGGAGACACCATCCGCTGCCCGTGGCACCACGCCTGCTTTTCGCTGCGCGACGGCGCGGTGCTTGGCCCGCCGGGGTTGCGCCCGCTGGCCTGCTGGCAGGTGCACGAGCGCGACGGGAAGGTGTGGGTCGACGGGGCGAAGCCGCCCGCCCCGCCGCCTGCGCCGCCGCGGCAGCCGGGGGCGGTGGTCATCGTCGGCGCCGGCGCGGCAGGAGATGCCTGTGCGTTCGCGCTGCGCGAGTTCGGCCACGACGGCAGCATCACCCTGATCGGCGCCGAGGCGACCGCGACGCTCGACCGCCCCAACCTGTCCAAGGACTTTCTCGCTGGCAACGCCCCGGCCGAGTGGCTGCCGCTGCGCGCCGAAAGCGATTACGCCGACCGGCGCATCACCCTGCGCACCGGGGTGCGGGTGCAGGCGATCGACCGCGCCGCGCGCCAACTGCGCTTGAGCGACGGCAGCACGCTGCGGTACGACGCGCTGCTGCTGGCCACCGGCGCGCAGCCGGTCGCACCCAGCTTGCCCGGCGCCGAGGCGCCTCATGTGCATACCCTGCGCACCCTGGCCGACGTGCAGGCGATCCTCGCGCAGGTCGCAGCCGGAGCGAAGCGCGCGGTGGTCGTCGGCGCGAGTTTCATCGGGCTGGAGGTCGCCGCGTCGCTGCGCACCCGCGGGCTGGAGGTGGCGGTGGTCGCGCCGGAAGCGGCGCCGCTGGCGCGGGTGTTCGGGCCGCGGCTGGCCGCGCGCATCCGCCGCGAGCACGAGGGCATGGGCACGGTGTTCCACCTCGGGCGCAAGCCGGCGGCAATCGACGCGCAGGCCGTGACCCTGGACGACGGCACGCGGCTGCCGGCCGGCCTGGTGGTGTTCGGCATCGGCGTGCGGCCGGACGTCTCCCTGGCGCAGGCCGCGGGGCTGGCGGTGGACGACGGTATCGTCGTCGACGCGCAGCTGCGCAGCAGCGACCCGGCAATCTGGGCTGCCGGCGACGTCGCCCGCTACCCCGACCCGCTCGGCGGCGCAAGCCTGCGCGTCGAGCACTGGGCGGTGGCGCAGGCGCAGGGGCGGCAGGCGGCGCGCAATCTGCTGGGGTTCGGCCAGACGTATCGCGCCGTGCCGTTTTTCTGGAGCCAGCATGGCGGGCTGGCCATCAGCTACGTCGGCCACGCCGCGCAGTGGGACGCGGTGGAGGAAGACGGCGACCCCGACCGCGACGACTATCTCTGCCGCTACCTGCGCGGCGGCCGGGTGCTGGCGGTGGCGAGCATCGGCCGCGACCGCGACAGCCTGGCCGAGCAGGCGCGCATGGAGGCCTTGTCCGCCGCGGTGTGAACCCGCCTCACGGCGGGCTTGAGGGACGGAATCAGCCGATGGGCTCGTTCTCCGCCACGTCCAGATGCGCGGTATCGCCCCAGCCGACCAGGGTGAGTTGCCCCTGCGCGTAGAGCAGGCGGTTGATCGCCGCGTTGCGCAGCTCGAAGCTGCGCGGCGCCTGCAGCTCCTGTCCGGTGGCGGCGCGGTAAAACGCGTCGAGCACGCCGCCGTGCACGGCGACGACGATGAGCTGCCCGGCATGGCGCGCAGCGATGCGCAGCAGCGCGCCCTGCGCACGCGCGGCGAACTCGCGCAGCGTTTCCCCGCCTGGCGCGGCGAATTCCGGGTCGCGCTGGCGCCAGCGTTCGCACAGCGCCGGGTACAGCGGCTGCAGCGCGGCGAAGCTGTGGCCTTCGAACTCGCCAAAGCAGCGCTCGCGCAGCGCCGCGTCGCGGATGACCTCCAGCCCGTGTAGCGCGGCGATGGCCTGCGCCGTCTGCCAGGCGCGCTGCAGATCGCTGGCGTAGACCGCGGCCACCGGCTCGTCGGCCAGCGCCAGCGCGGTCAGCCGCGCCTGCTCCAGGCCGCGGGCGTTGAGTGCGATGTCGGTATGGCCCTGGATGCGCGAGGCGGCGTTCCAGTCGGTTTCGCCGTGGCGCAGGGCGATGATGCGGGTCGGTTCGGGTTGGCTGTCTGGCATGGGCGGCATTGTGCCGCAGCCGCGACGGCCGCCGGGTGCGTTCACCCCTTTTCAGTCGAAGTGGTAGCCGACGCGCAGCTGCAGATAGTCCTGTCCGGGGTTGGGCCGCTTGATGTCGGCGTTGGAGTAGTGCGTCAGCCGCAACCCCAGCGTCCACGGCGAGCCGTCGAAGCGGTGCAGCACGCCGATGGAATCGCCGAACTGGTAGGCCGTGGAAATGTGCTTGCCGCCGAGCTCGGTGCCGGAAAACACATTGGCGCCGATGCCGAATTCCACCGCGGTTTGCGGTGCGAACCACCAGCGGGCAAACGGCGTGAGGCCCACATGGGTCAGACTATGGTTGGCCGCGCCCGACGGCGCGGTGACTTCGCCGAGCGAGGCTTCGAGCACCACGTCCAGCGCGCTGTGGGCGTAGGCGTGGTGCCACAGCGGCGCGGTCTGGTAGGCCAGCGTGGTGTTGCCATAGCCGCCGCGGCCGTGGCCCCACAGCGCCGACAGTTGCGCAGCCTGCGCGGGCGGCAGCAGCAAGGCCGACAGGCACAGTGCGCCTAGAGTGCCGCGCAGCGCGGCGGACAGCCGGGCGGATGCGCCCGGCGGTGTGCAATGCGAGGTCATGTCGTTCTCCTTTGTCGTTGTCTGATCCGGTGCCGGCGTGCGCCTGGGTCCGGTCAAGGTCAATGGGCTCAATGAATGGGCTCAATGGGCGCCGGCCGCGGCATCGCCGCCGGCGTTGCTGCGCGCCGGTTTGACCACCCATACCAGCGCCACCATGGCGAGGAACAGCCAGGCGCTGAGCCGGAACATATCGTCCACCGCCAGGGTATACGCCTGCTGATCGACCAAACGGTTGATCAGCCCCAAAGCCTGTTCATGGCTGAATCCCTGCGCCTGCATGCCTTGCAGGATCGGATCGACCACGGGGTTGCCGGCGTAGATGTGGCCGACCAGTTGCTCGTGGTGCAGGTCGGCGCGGTTGTTCCACCACGTGGTGTAGATCGAGGTGCCGAACGACCCGGCGGTGATGCGCGCGAAGTTGGACAGCCCCGACGCCGCCGGAATGCGGTGCGCCGGCAGTCCGCCGAGGATGATGCCCAGCAGCGGGATGAAAAACGTCGCCGTGGCGATGCCCTGGATCACGGTGGGAAAGGCGTATTCCCAGTAGCTGTCGCCGGTGGTGAACCGCGAGCGCAGGTAAAACACCAGCGCGAAGGTGAGAAACGAAAAAGTGGTGATCCAGCGCGTGTCGACCAGGTGCATGTAGCGGCCGAGCACCGGCGACAGCAGCAGCGCGAACAGCCCGACCCAGGCCAGCACCTCGCCGGCGTCGGTCGCGGTGTAGCCGACGATTTCCTGCAGCCACAGCGGCAACAGCACCAGGCTGCCGAAAAACATGCCGTAGGCCAGCGCCAGCAGCAGCGTGCCGATGCTGAAAGTGGGGATTTTGAACAGCGTGAGGTCGACCACCGGGTGGTCGTCGTACAGCTCCCAGATCAGGAACAGCACAAAGCCGATCACCGCGGCGACCGCCAGGCCGATGATGATTCTGGAGCCGAACCAGTCCAGCTCCTGCCCCTTGTCGAGCATGATCTGCAGCGACCCGACCCAAATGACCAGCAGCCCCAGCCCGGTCCAGTCGATCGGCAGTTTGCGGATCGGCGTCTCGCGCTTGGCGTAGATCGCAAAGGTGATCGCCGCCGCGGCAATGCCCACCGGCACGTTGATGTAGAAAATCCACGGCCAGGAAATGTTGTCGGTGATCCAGCCGCCGAGCAGCGGCCCCATGATGGGGGCAACCAGCGTGGTCATCGACCACATGGCAATCGCCATGCCCGCGCGCTGCGGCTTGTAGCTCGACAGCAGCAAGGTCTGCGACAGCGGAATCATCGGCCCGGCGCTGGCGCCCTGCAGCACGCGGAACAAAATCAAAATCTCCAGGCTCGGCGCCTGCCCGCACAGAAACGAGAACAGCACGAACAGCAAGGTGCTGGCGAGGAACAGCTTGACCGCGCCGAAGCGCTGGGTCAGAAACCCGGTCAGCGGCACCGCGATCGCGTTGGCCACGCCGAACGAGGTGATGACCCAGGTGCCTTGTGACGAACTCACGCCGAGGTCGCCGGCAATCGCCGGGATCGACACATTGGCGATCGAGGTGTCGAGCACGTTCATGAACGTGGCCAGGCTCAGCGCCAGCGTGCCCAGCACCAGCGCGCTGCCCGTCAGCGGCTGCAAGTGTGCGGGCGGCGCGGGCGGCGCCGGCTGCGCGTCTGCGGCGTCTTTCGCGGGAAGTGATGTGCTGGCCATGCGCGTGCTCCTTCAGCGCTTGCCGGCGTTGGCGGCGATGATGGCTTGGACCAGCGCGTCGGCCTTTTGCCAGTCGGCGGCGTAGACGTCGGTGCGCGCCGCCGGCTGGGTGGGGGGCAGGTCGGTGACCAGCGGTGCCTTGTGGTCGCTGATGTCGATGGTCACTTCGGTGGACATGCCCACGCGCAGCGGGTGGCTGGCGAGCTGCCTGGGATCGAGGGCGATGCGCACCGGCAGCCGCTGCACCACCTTGATCCAGTTGCCCGTGGCGTTCTGCGCCGGCAGCAGCGAAAACGCCGCCCCCGTGCCCGCCGACAGCCCGACCACCCGCCCGTCATAGGTGAAGCGGCTGCCGTAGGTGTCGGCGACCACTTTTGCCCTCTGGCCGATGCGCACGTTGCGCAGCTGCGTTTCTTTTAGGTTCGCATCGACCCACACGGCGTGCAGCGGCACCACCCACATCAGCGGTGTGCCCGGGGCCACGCGCTGGCCGAGCTGCACCGTGCGCCGCGCCACCACGCCGTCGACCGGCGCCGGAATGGTCGTGCGCTCGTACGCCAGGTACGCCTCGCGCACCTTGGCCGCGGCTAGCTTGACCGCCGGGTTGCTGGCGATCACCGTGCCGGCGGTCAGCGCCTCGCTGGCGGCGAGCTGTTGCTGCGCCGCCTTCACCGCGGCACGCGCCGTCTGCAGCTGCGCCCGCGCGGTGGCGGCCTGCGCCTGCGCCGCCTGTAGCGCGATCTGCGCCTGCCGCAGTTCCTCGGCGCCGACGGCACCGGTGCCGGCGAGTTCCTGGCGGCGGCGCAGCGCGTCCTCGGCCTTGGCGACGTTGGCCTGCGCCGTCTGCAGATTGCCCTGCGCCGTGGTCACGTCGGTTTCGCGTACTGCGATCTGCGCGGCCAGCGTGCCGTTGTTGGCAAAGTTCACCCGCACCTGGCGCACCGCCTGCGCCAGCGCGGCTTCGGCCTGTTGCAGCGCGACGTGGGTATCGGCGCCGTCGAGCTGCACCAGCGGCTGCCCGGCGCGGACCCGCTGCGTGTCGTCGGCGTCGATGGCCACGACGGTGCCGCCGACCTGCGGCGTGACCTGCACCAGATTGCCCTGTACATACGCATCGTCGGTGTAGGCGTAGTGCAGCGACTCCCAGTAGTGGTAGCCGCCGTAGGCGATGCCGGCGACGAGGAAAACGCCGATGGCCGACAGCATCAGCCGCCGGCGCTTGGCAGCCTTGCCGTTGCCGTTGGTCGCGGCAGTCGCCGCGCTGCTGTTGTCCGGGGTGGTCATCGAAGGGCTCCGTGGAATGCGTGTTGTTGTCGGTGTGTCGGTGCGCTGCGCGGTTTACTGCGCGTCGGCGCCGGTCGTGGGGGCGGTGTAGCCGCCGCCCAGCGCGCGGATCAGCGCGACATCGTCGGCCAGCGCCTGCGCCTTGAGGTTCACCGCGGCCTGCTGCAGCGCCAGCACGCTGCTCTGCACGGTCAGCACGGTGAGGTAGTTGCCCAGCCCGGCGCGGTAGCGCGCATCGACCAGCCGCAGCGCGTCCTCGGCGGCGGCCAGCGCCTGCTGCTGCTGCGCGATTTGCCGGGAGACCGACTCCTGCGCGGCGATGGCGTCGGCCACCTCGTGTACTGCGTCGACCAGCGTGGCGTTGTACTGGGCGATGGCGGCGTCGGCCTGCGCCGCCTTGCCGCGCAACTGCGCGCGCAGCGCTCCGCCCTCGAAAATCGGCAAGGTCAGCGCCGGGCCCACGCCCAGGGTCTGGCTGTTGCCGCTCAGCCACTGGCTGAACCTCAGGGCACTGAAGCCGGCAAATGCGGTGAGGTTGATATTGGGGTAGAACGCCGCGCGTGCCGCCTGGACGCCGTGCAGCGCCGCCTGCACCTGCCAGCGTGCGGCGACGACGTCGGCGCGCCGCCCCACCAGCGCGGCGGGGAGGGTGTCGGGCAGCGCCTGCAGCGGCAGGCGGTCGAGCTGCGGCGTCAGGCCGGCAGTGGCCTGCGGCCCTTGACCGCTGAGCGCGGCCAGCAGATTGCGCGCCAGGGTGATCTGCGCTGCGGTCTGTTCGAGTTGCAGCCGGATCTGCGGCACTTCGGCCAGCGCCTGCTTTTCCTGCACCGTGGTGTCCAGCCCGGCGCGCACGCGATCGCGCACCAGTCGGAGCATGTCTTCGCGCTGCTGCAGGGTGCGTTGCAGCACCTGTTGCAGCGCGATCAGCCGGGCGAGGTTGACGTAGCCGCTGGCGACGTTGGCCGCCAGCAGCACGCGCGCGGCCTGCTCCTGCGCGGCGGCGGCGTGTTCCTGGCCGATGGCGGCCTGCAGCGTCTGGCGGTTTTTGCCGAAAAAGTCCAGTTCCCAGCGGCCTTGTAGCAGCGCGGAGTTGTCGTTGAACCAATTGCCGCCGTAGGGGCCGTAGATGTAGCTGTTGCTGAACTGCTCGCGCGTGCTGCTCACTGCGGCGCCGAGTTGCGGCTGCAGCGTGCTGCCGGCCCCCTGGACCTGCGCGCGGGCCTGCTGCAGTCGCGCAGCGGCCTCCTGCAGCGAGGGGTTGCCGGCCAGCGCCGCGGTGATTAGACGGTCGAGCTCGGGATCGGCAAACGCCGTCCACCAGTCGGCGCGGGGAAAGGCGGTTTGCACCGGCTGCAGACCGAGCTGCTGCGGCGTGGTGAGCTGCGCGGTGGGGGCGATGCCTCCGGTGCTGGCGCAGCCGGCGAGCAGCGCGGCCAGCAGCGGCGCGGACAGCGCCAGGCGGGAGAAGAAACGGTGCGGCATGGGGTCAGACTCTCACTCGGCGGTCGTCGTGTCATCGGTCTGCGCGCCCAGTTCCTGCACCACCAGGACGGGGCCGGGCGCGGCCTGGTTGGCCTCGGCCAGGGCTTCGCCGTTGTCGATGAAGCGTTGCAGCAGGCGCAGCAGTTGCGCGAATTCCTCGGCGCTGAAGCCGCGCAGGTGTTCGTTGAGCACGGCGGCGAGCACGTGCGGAATCTGCGCGGCGACTTCCGCACCGCGCGGCGTGAGCGCCAGGTTGACCACGCGGCGGTCGCTGCTGCTGCGTTCGCGCACCAGCAGACCCTTGGCTTCGAGGCGGTCGAGCATGCGGGTCATCGCGCCGGCGTCGGTCTGCATTTCGCGCGCGCAGCCGGCCACGGTGTCGCAGCCCTGGTGGATGTGCAGCAGCGGGTGCCACTGCGTGCCGGTGAGGTCCAGCGCCTGCATCTGGTGCTCCAGATTGCGCACCAGCACGGCCAGGCTGCGTTTCATCAAAAAGCCGACCGACTGGTCTTTGCAGTACTGTGTGCCGTCGTAGAACGACGGCGCGGGGTCGGGCGAACGGGGCGAAGCGGCAGAATCCATGCCGCGTAGTTTATTGCATAGGCAAATACTGTCGTCGTCACAATTGCTTACCCGCGTGGCTGGCACGGATTTCACTTCCGCCACCGCGCGCGGTGGATGCGCGCGGCACGCGCCGGTCTTACCATCGGCGGCATCGTTTCTCTGGTTTTGCCGGCTCGCATGGACCGCGCTCCCGATTTCGCCGCTTCGCTGCAGCAGACTTACAGCGCGCTGCGCGCGGCGTTCGACGCCGCCCCCTATCCCCCTTGGGACGTGCGGCGCGACCGCCTGCTGCGCCTGCGGCAGATGCTGCGGCAACACGCGGCGGAATTTGCCGAGGCGATCGACGCCGACTTCGGCGGCCGGCCGCCGCCGGAAACCGGGCTGCTCGAACTCGTGCCCAGCCTGCAGGGCATTGCCGACGCGCTGCGCCACGGCCCGCGCTGGATGCGGCCGCGAGCCGCTGCGGTGTCGCGCTGGTTTTTGCCGGCGCGCGCGCACGTGCTGCCGCAGCCGCTGGGGGTGGTGGGCATCATCGCGCCGTGGAACTACCCGCTGGTGCTGGCGGTGGCGCCGCTGACGACGGCGCTGGCCGCGGGCAATCTGGCGATGGTCAAGCTGTCGGAATTCACGCCGACGTTCAGCGCGGTGTTCGCGCAGCGCGCGGCGCAGGCGTTTGCCGCCGGCGAGCTTGCCGTGGTGCAGGGCGGCGTCGAGATCGGCGCGGCGTTCAGCGCGCTGCCCTTCGACCACCTGCTGTTCACCGGCTCCGGCGGAGTCGGCCGGCAGGTGATGGCCGCGGCGGCGGCCAACCTGACTCCGGTGACGCTCGAACTCGGCGGCAAATCCCCGGCGGTGATCGCCCCGGGGTACGACCTGCGGCACGCTGCGCAGCGCATCGTCTACGGCAAGCTGCTCAACGCCGGGCAGACCTGTATCGCCCCCGACTACGTCCTGTTGCCGCGCGGGCAGGAGGCGGCGTTCGTCGCCGCCTGCCGCGAGCACGCGGCCAGCCTGTACCCGCAGGGGCTGCTCAGCCCGGACTACACCAGCATCATCGACCACCGGCAGTACAGCCGCCTGGTCGGCCTGCTCGGTGAGGCGCGCGCTGGCGGCGCGCGGGTGCATGCGCTGTTCGACGGCGTGCAGGCGGACGATCTGCGCCACCGCCTGGCACCGGCGGTGGTGTGCGATGCGCCGCCGACGGTGCGGCTGATGACCGAGGAAATTTTCGGGCCCTTGCTGCCCGTGGTGGCGTATGACGAGGTCGAGCAGGCGCTGGCCTATGTGCGCAGCCAGCCGCGGCCGCTGGCGCTGTACTGGTTCGACCGCGACCGCCGCCGCATCCGCGACGCGCTGCTGCGCACCCACGCCGGCGGGGTGACCGTGGGCGACACGCTGCTGCATTTCGCGCAGGACGGTCTGCCGTTTGGCGGGGTCGGCGCCTCGGGCATGGGGCACTACCACGGGCGCTGGGGGTTCGACACCTTCAGCAAGCTCAAGCCGGTGCTGCTGCAGTCGCGGTGGTCCGGGGTCGCGCTGGCGGCGCCGCCGTATGGCCGGCGCACGCGCTGGCTGATGAAGCTCATGGGGCGGCTGTAGGACGGCGCGGCGAGGTCACGCCGTTTCCACGCCTTGCGCGCAGCGGCCGAACAGCCAGAAACAGCGCCACTGGCGCATCAGCGCCTTGAACCAGTAGTCGATCTGCCCGGTCTGATTTTCCAGCAGGGCGTCGAAATGGCTTTGGTAATCGTCGTCGGGCAAAGCGAGGTAGGCCTCGGTTTCGCCGCCCTCGTTGTGCACCGTCATGCCCGCGCGGCGGGCGATTTTGAGCATGGCGGCGTTGCTGCTCAGGCATTGCATGTATAGCTGGCGGAAGCCGCGGTTGCGTGCCTCGATGGCCGCGCGCTGGAACAGCCGCGTGCCGATGTCCAGCCCGCGCCCGCGCGGCAGCACCGACACGCCGAACTCGGCGCGTGCCGTCTGCCCCGGCTCGATGGCGATGTGTGCCACCGCCAGCAGGTCGAGCTTGCGGTTGAACACGCCAAAAATCACGTCCTGACCGAAGCGGATCGAATCGACGTAGGCGCGGATGCGCTCGTCGCTGGCGGCGTAGCCGAAACGCAGGTAGCGGTCTTCGGCGCTGAGCGCAAGAAAATGGCGCAGCAGCTGCTCCCGGTGTTCCGGCCCGATCGGACGGATGGGAATGATCGGCGCGGGACGCTGGTTGAAGTAGGGCAGAACGGGCGACGGTGTCTGCGCGCCAGGCGCGCGCGCGTGCGGCTCGGGAAACGGAGTCATGCGATCAGGCCCTCCACGATTGTGCAGTGCAGCAATTCGGCTCTGGCTAGTGTAGGCGCTATGGCGGCGAATGCAAGTGCCGCGCGTGGATTGCGCCTTGCCTTTTTGCGCTGCGGCCGACTTGATGCAGGCAGGGCGCACCGGTTGTGGTTAAAATACGCCGTTTGGCTTTGTGCGAGGGCCAAAATACCCATGCCGGTGGGCGCGGATCAGCCGCACATCACTGGTGGGACCGTCGATCTCGCCCCCATCATCCAACAGGAACAACCATGAAAACCTTCAGCGCCAAACCGGCCGAGGTCGTGCATGAGTGGTTCGTGATTGACGCGCAGAACAAGGTTCTCGGCCGGGTCGCCAGCGAAGTGGCCCGCCGTCTGCGCGGCAAACACAAGGCCATTTACACCCCGCACGTCGATACCGGTGACTTCATCATCGTCGTCAATGCGTCCAAGCTGCGTGTGACCGGCAACAAGGCCAACGACAAAATCTACTACCGTCACACCGGCTACCCCGGCGGCATCTACGCCACCAGATTCAAGGACATGCAGGCGCGTCACCCCGGCCGTGCGCTGGAGCTGGCGGTCAAGGGCATGCTGCCCAAGGGCCCGCTGGGTTACGCCATGATCAAAAAGCTCAAGGTCTATGCCGGGGCGGAGCATCCGCACAGCGCGCAGCAGCCCAAGACCCTCGACATCTAAGGACAGGCCATGATCGGAAACTGGAATTACGGGACTGGCCGCCGCAAGAGCTCGGTGGCCCGGGTATTCATCAAAAAAGGCAGCGGCAAGATCACGGTCAACGGCAAAGAGGTCGAGCAGTATTTCGGCCGCCAGACCTCGATCATGATCGTCAAGCAGCCGCTCGTGCTCACCGAAAACGAGAGCAACTTCGACATCATGATCAACGTCCACGGCGGTGGTGAAACCGGCCAGGCCGGCGCCGTGCGCCACGGCATCACCCGTGCGCTGATCGATTACGACGCCAACCTCAAGCCCGCGCTGTCCAAGGCCGGCTTCGTCACCCGCGACGCCCGCGAAGTCGAGCGCAAGAAAGTCGGTCTGCGCAAAGCCCGCCGCGCCAAGCAGTTCTCCAAGCGCTGACGGTTGCCAGCCCGCCAAAAAAGAAACCCGCCGCGTGCGGGTTTCTTTTTTTTGCCGCCCCGGCGGCGGCGCAGTCTGCCGCGGCGGCGCCTGTCTTTCAGTTCGGGGAGAACAGGAAGTGCAGCACGTCGCCGTCCTTGACGACGTAGTCCTTGCCTTCGGCGCGCATTTTGCCGGCCTCTTTCGCCCCCTGCTCACCTCCGTAGCGCACGAAATCGTCGAAGGCGATGGTCTGCGCCCGGATGAAGCCGCGCTCGAAATCGGAGTGGATCACCCCGGCGGCCTGCGGCGCGGTGGCGCCCACGCGCACCGTCCACGCGCGCACCTCCTTGACGCCGGCGGTGAAATAGGTCTGCAGCCCGAGCAGGCTGTAGGCGGCGCGGATCAGACGGTTCAGTCCGGGTTCCTCCAGGCCGAGATCGGCGAGAAAGGCCTGTTTTTCCTCCGCGTCCATGCCGGCAAGCTCGCTTTCCAGCTTGGCGCAGATCGCCACCACCGGCGCGCCTTCCCGGGCTGCGTAGTCGCGCAGCCGGTCCAGGTGCGGGTTGTGGTCGAAGCCGTCTTCCATCACGTTGCCGACGTACATCGCCGGCTTGGCGGTGATGAAACACAGCGGCGCGATCAGCGCGCGCTCTTCCTCGCTCAGGCCGAGGGCGCGGATCGGTTGGGCGTCGTTGAGCGCGGCGACGACGCGTTCGAGCACGTCGGCGGTGCGCTTGGCGTCCTTGTCGCCGGCGCGCGCCTGTTTTTGCAGCCGCTGCAGGCTTTTTTCCGCGGTGGCCAGATCGGCAAGGCACAGCTCGGTCTGGATCACGGCGATGTCGGCCAGCGGATCGACCCGCCCGGCGACGTGGATGACGTTGGGGTCGTCGAAACAGCGCACGACGTTGACGATGGCGTCGGTTTCGCGGATGTGGGCGAGAAACTGGTTGCCCAGGCCCTCACCCTGGCTGGCGCCGGCGACCAGCCCGGCGATGTCGACGAACTCCACGACCGCGGGCAGCACGCGCTGCGGCTTGACGATGGCGGCGAGCTGCGCCAGCCGCGGGTCGGGCACCTCGACGATGCCGGTGTTCGGTTCGATGGTGCAGAAGGGATAGTTTTCCGCGGGAATGGCGCTTTGCGTCAGCGCGTTGAACAGCGTGGACTTGCCGACATTGGGCAGCCCCACGATACCGCATTTCAGGCTCATGGTCGGGCAGGGGAAAAGACGGCGCCGGACACGGCGCGCAACCGGCCATTGTAGGCGGCGGCCCGTGCGCTCAGGAGACAGGGTTGGCGCGGTCGGCGACGATGCGGCCGTCGAGCAGTTCGATCACCCGGTCGCAGCGCGCGGCGATCCGCGGGTCGTGGGTGACGAGCAGCACGGCGCAGCCGAAGGTCTGGTTGAAGTGGCGGAACAGCGTAAACACGTCGTCGGCCGAATGGGTGTCGAGGTTGCCGGTGGGCTCGTCGGCCAGCAGGATCGGAGGGTGGATCATCAGCGCGCGGGCGATGGCCACGCGCTGCTGCTGGCCGCCGGACAGTTCGGTGGGGCGCTTGTGCGCGTGCCGCGCCAGGCCGACGGCGTCGAGCAGTTCGAGCGCGCGGTCGCGGGTGGCGGTGTCGCGCGGCGCGCCGCCCAGCAGCGCGGGCATCATCACGTTGTCGAGCACCGAAAACGCATTGATCAGATGGTGGAACTGGAAGACGAAGCCCAGCGTGCGCCCGCGCAGCGCGGTGCGCTGTGCGTCGTTCAGCCCCACGGTCGGCGTGCCCTGCACATCGACCTCGCCGGCGGTGGGGGTGTCGAGCAGGCCGATGAGGTTGAGCAGCGTGCTCTTGCCCGAGCCCGACGGGCCGATCAACGCGGCGAACTCGCCGGGAGCCAGCGTCAGGTCGATGCCGTGCAGCACCTCTACTTCCAGTGGCGTGCCCACGCCGTAGGCCTTGCGCAAACCGGACAGGCGCAGCACCGGCGCCGTGGCGGCGGGGGGCGCGGCAGGAAGCGGCGTGTCGGCCATGGTCACACCGTGCGGATGGCTTCCACCGGGTCCAGGCGCGAGGCGCGGCGCGCCGGGGTGTAGGCGGCGATCACCCCGGCCAGGGTGGCGATGAGCATGGCCTGCGGCACCAGCCAGGGGCTGACGGTGACGGGAAACAGCCGTGGGCCCGAGGTGTTGAACACGTACACCGCCGTCACGCCGAGCAGCGCGCCGGCGGTCGAACCCGCCAGCCCGAGCAGCCCGCCCTGGATGAGAAACACGCTCATCATGCGCAGCCGCGTTGCACCCATGGCGCGCAGAATGCCGATTTCGCGCGTGCGTTGCACCACGCTGACGGCCAGCACGCTGGCGATGCCCAGCGCCACCGACAGCGCCACCGACAGGCGGATGATGTTGGTCGACAGCGATTGCGACTGCAGCGCGTTGAGCAACTGGCTGTTGGTCGTCATCCAGCTCTCGGCCTTGACGCCGAAGGTGCGGGCGATGCGGCTGGCGATGTCTTTGGCGGCGAACAGGTCGCGCACCGTCATGTCGATCTCGGTCACCGATCCGGGCAGGCCCAGCAGGGTTTGTGCCTGCTGCAGGCCGAGATAGACCTGGCGCTCGTCGACGTCGCGCACTCCCATGGTGAAAATCCCGGCGATGCGAAACGCCTGCGCCTGCCCCGACGGGCCGGTCAGCCGCAGCGTGTCGCCGATCGACAGTCCGAGATCGGAGGCCAGGCGCGAGCCGATCAAGATCTTTTGCGCGCCGACGGCGAACTGCCCGGCGACCAGATCGGTATCCACCGGGATGATGCGCACATAGCTGGCGGGCTCGATGCCGATGACGGCCACCGCGCGCACCGCGTTGCCGCGCTGCGCGAACGCCGGGCCCGACACCACCGGCGTGGCGGCCTGCACATCGGGCATGGCGCGGATGGCGCGCAGCACCGCGGCGGCGTTGTCGATGCCGCGCAGCCGTTGCGGCCGCGGGTCGACCTGCGACAGGTAGACCGTGTCCGCGCGCGGCGGCGGCGTCAGCGGCAGCAGGTCAGGGGCTTTGACGACGATTTGCGGCTGGCTGCCCAGGGTGCGCTTGACGATATTGCCCTGCAGTCCGGTGACCAGCGCGGTGTTGGTGAAGGCCAC
>JAJZAQ010000042.1 GCA_021799355.1 Pseudomonadota bacterium | reverse complement strand
GGGGACAAAGGATCCTCCCAACCCGCATGCACCTGCATCGTGGCGTATTCGTGATAGTCCAGCCCGGCGCGGCGCAGATGTTTGTCGTCCACGGCAAAGCCCAGCGGCTCGATGAGGTGCAGGGTGCAGCCGGTGTTGGCCGACAGGCGGATGATGTTGCCGGTATTGGGCGGGATTTCCGGCTGAACCAGGACGATGTGGAACATGGGCAGGCGGTTCGGGGTCAGGGCGCGGGGTCTGGCGGCGTGCGCAGCGCGGTGGCCACCCACACGGCCGCTGCGCCCTGACGCAACAGCACGCGGCAGGCCTCGTCGAGCGTCGCTCCGGAGGTCATGACATCGTCGACCAGCAGCAGGGTTTTGCCATCCCAGCGGACGTCACAGGCATAGGCGCCGCGGATATTGCGCTGGCGGGCCGTCAGGGGCAGCAGGCTTTGCGCCGGGCCGTGGCGCACGCGCAGCAGGCTGTTGGCATCGGCCGGCCGTTGCAGCGTGCGCGCCAGTCGTCGCGCCATCTCCCACGCCGGGTTGAAGCCGCGTTCGAGCAGGCGCTGGCGCGACAGCGGCACCGGCAGCACGCAGTCGGGCAGCGGCAGAGCGGTGTGCAGCCAGCGAGCGCCGAGCAGGGCGCCGAACCAGCCCGCCAGCGCCGGTTCGGCGCCGAACTTGATGCGCAGGATCAGCCGGTCGTTGGGAAAGCGGTAATCGCCCAGCGTCAGTGCGCCGCTCCAGCGGGGCGGATGCACGCGGCAATGGCCGCAGACGGTGCCCGCCGCGGCCACCGCCACGCCGCACAGCGGGCAGCGCGGGCGCAGCGGCAGATCGCGCTGCACGCAGTCGGCGCACAGCGGCTGGCTGCTGCGCGCGTCGCAATGCGCGCAGCGCCCGGGCCACAGCGCGCTCCAGCGCGACGCAGGCAAAATAACGGGCTCGACGGTCGGCATCGGTGCACTATATCTCGCCGTCCACCTTCTCCCGCACGGCTTTGACGATGGATCGCCCCGATGAATTCCTCGACGCCCAGCAGCAGGCCCGCTGGCTGGCCGCAGTGGCGTGCGCGCGGGACCGCCTGGCGCGGTTCGAGCCACCGTTCATCTGGCTCGAAGCCGGGAGGCGCATGGCCGAACGCCTGCCGCTGCTGCGCATGCAGCCGCAGCGCGTGCTCGATGCCGGCTGTGCCTGGGGCGATGGCCTCGATCTGCTGCGCAGGCAGTATCCGCAGGCGCAGATCGTCGGCTACGAGCCATCGCCGCGGCTGGCGCAGGTGGCAAGCGCGCGCTTCGTGCGCGGCGGCTGGGTGCGCTGGTTCGGCCGGGCGAGCGCCGTGCAGGTGCGGGCGGCGGATGCGACCGATCCGGAGTATCCGGCACAGGCCGATGTGCTCTGGTCCAACCTCGACCTGCTGTGGCAGCGCGACCGTCCGCGGGTGTTCGCCGCCTGGCGCCGGCAGCTTCAGCCCGAGGGGGCGTTGTTTTTCACCACCTTCGGTCCGGATACGCTCAAAGAGCTCACGCAGGTGTGCCAGGACATCGGCTATGCCTCGCTGCCGATGCCGCACACCGATATGCACGATCTGGGCGACGAGCTGGTCCACGCCGGTTTTGCCGACCCGGTGATGGACATGGAGCTGGTGCGGCTGAGCTGGCCGAGCGCCCAGGCCGCGCTGCGCGAGCTGCGCACCCTGGGCGCCGTGCCGCACGACAACCATGCCCCCGGCCTGCGCACGCCCCGTGCCTGGCGCCGGCTGGAGCAGGCTGTCGACGCCGCAGCCCGTGCCCGTGATGGTCGCGTCACGCTGACTTTCGAGCTGATCTATGGCCACGCCTTCCGCCCGCGCACCGAGCGGGCGCACGCCGGGCAGGCCACTTTCGATGTGGCGCAGCTGCGGCAGACTGCGCGTCAACCCCGATTGCCCAGGCGGCCGACCAAGGGGTAAAACCTGCGTCAATGTGACGCAGAGGATACGCGTCACATAGTTGGATCAAAATGTAACGACGGCGCGTTGATCTGGCGCAAAATCAATTCAAGTGACCGGTCGAAAATGGATGCGACATGATGCCGCACCTATAATCGGCCCCACTGATCGAGGCCACTCGCCGGTGTTTTTGCCGGCATGGCGCGCAGGGTGATGCAAATGCACAACACGGAGTCTCAGCAGCTGGCAACGCAAACCGCTTTGCAGGACGCGCAGTCCGTCCCGCTGGCGGGGCAGCCGCCCGCGGAGAACTGGTTGCGTGATTGGGTGTTCCGGCGTAACTGCTCGATGTCGCCGCGGCAGCTGCTGGTGTTTTTTGCCTCGCTGTGCGCGCTGTCGCTGACCGTGGCGGCGATTGCGTGGGGTGTGGGCGGTGCGCTGGTCATGCCGTTCACCGGCCTGGAGCTGACCGCGGTGGCGGCTGCGCTGTTCGTCTATGCGCGCCACGCCGCAGACCGCGAGCGTGTGCGTCTGTCGGCGCAGCAGCTGCAAGTGGAGTGGGAAAGTGCCGGTGTGGTGCACAGCGTGAGCTTCAACCCGCACTGGGTGCGGGTGTCGCTGCCCGACAGCGGGCTGATCGAAGTGTCCAGCGGCGGGCGCACGGCGTACATCGGCAGATACGCCCGTCCCGAGCGGCGGGAAACGCTGGTGAAGGATTTGCGGGCCGCGTTGCGTGCCTTGTGAAGTGTGTTCAGGGACAAGACCAATTCTGAGAGTGGGGTGACATGAAAGCAGTACATCAAATCCGACTGGCGGCCGCGGCGACTTTGCTCGGGGCGATGGGCGCGGCGCATGCTGCGGTGCAAAGCCTTCCGGGCGGCCCGCAGGTTCTGGGGCTGTATTTCCAGGATCCGGTGACGCCGATCGCCAAGCAGGAGCGCTTTCTCATGGACATGATGCTCTGGGTCTGCCTGGGCATCGGCATCGTGGTGTTCGGCACCATGTTTTACTCGGTGTTCAAGCACCGCAAGTCCAAGGGGGCGGTGGCGGCGCATTTCCACGAGAGCACCAAGGTCGAGATTGCCTGGACGGTCATTCCGATCCTCATCGTCATCGCCATTCTCATCCCGGCCACGCGTACCGTGATCGCGCAGGAGAACCACAGCGATTCGTTCATGACCATCAAGGTCACCGGCGCGCAGTGGAAGTGGGGCTACGACTACATGGCCGGCCCGGGCAAGGGGATTTCCTTCTGGTCCACGCTGACCACGCCGTATTCCGAAATCTACGAAGGCAAGGATCTGCCCAACAACTTCGTTCTCGCCGTCGATCATGAACTCGTCGTGCCGGTGGACAAGAAGATCAAGATCGTCACCACGTCCGACGATGTGATCCATGGTTTTTACGTCAATGCGCTGGGAGTGCAGATGGATGCCATTCCCGGCTTCGTCCGCTCGACCTGGTTCACCGCCGAAAAAACCGGGACCTACTACGGGCAATGCGCGCAGATTTGCGGCAAGTATCACGCCTTCATGCCCATCGTCATCAAGGTCGTGACCATGCCGGAATATGAGCAATGGGTGGCGCAGTGGAAAAAGGCGCATCCCGACAGCATCCCCGCCGCAGACGGCGCGGCACCCAGCAAAACCTGAGCTGGGCAGGCCCGATCACGACAACGCGACACACGATTCACTTGAGAGTTCGACGACTCAACATGCTCTGGAATGGCAGGAAAGGAAATCACCATGAGTGCAGTCATTGACCACGCACCGCCATCGGCACTGGCCGGTGACCATGCGCACGAACACCCCCACGGCCTGCGCCGCTGGCTGTTCTCGACCAACCACAAGGACATCGGCACGATGTACCTGCTGTTTGCGCTGTGGATGTTGTTCGAGGGCGGCATTCTGGCGCTGGGGATCCGGACCGAGCTGTGGAAACCTTACGTCTGGCTGCTCAACCCCGAGCTGTTCAACGCCTTCTCCACGATGCACGGCATCATGATGATTTTCGGTTCAGTCATGCCGGCGCTGGTCGGTTTTGCCAACTGGATGATCCCGATGCAGATCGGCGCGCCCGACATGGCGTTTCCCCGGCTGAACAACCTCAGCTTCTGGCTGCTGATTCCTGCGGGCATCCTGCTGACGGCGTCGTTCTTCGTTCCGGGCGGCGCCCCGGGAGTGGGCTGGACGCTGTACGCGCCCTTGACCATTCAGGCCGGCATGGGCATGGATCTGGTAATTTTCGCCATCCACATCATGGGCGCGTCGTCGATCATGGGGTCGATCAACATCATCGTCACCATCCTGAACATGCGCGCTCCGGGGATGACGCTGATGAAAATGCCGCTGTTCGTCTGGACGTGGCTGATCACCGCCTACCTGCTGCTGGCCATCATGCCGGTGCTCGCCGGTGCGGTGACCATGACGCTGACCGACCGTCACTTCGGCACCAGCTTTTTCAGCGCTGCCGGCGGCGGTGACCCGGTGCTCTACCAGCACCTGTTCTGGTTCTTCGGTCACCCCGAGGTGTACGTGATGATTCTGCCGGTGTTCGGCATCGTCAGCTCGGTCATTCCCACCTTCGCGCGCAAAAAGCTGTTCGGCTACAGCTCGATGGTGTATGCATCGGCGTCGATCGCCATTCTGTCCTTCCTCGTCTGGGCGCATCACATGTTCACCGCGGGCATGCCCACGACCGGTCAGCTGTTCTTCATGTACGCCACCATGCTGATCGCCGTGCCCACCGGGGTGAAGGTGTTCAACTGGGTGGCCACGATGTGGCGCGGTTCGCTGACGTTTGAAACCCCGATGCTGTTTGCCGTGGGCTTCATTTTCGTCTTCACCCTCGGCGGCTTCACCGGGCTGATGCTGGCGATGGTGCCGATCGACACCCAGGTGCACAACACCTACTTCGTCATCGCCCACTTCCACTATGTGCTGGTGGCGGGGTCGCTGTTCGGCATTTTCATGGGCTTCTACTACTGGTCGCCGAAGTGGACCGGGGTGATGTACAACGAAACCGCGGGCAAGATCCACTTCTGGACCTCGATGATTTCGTTCAATATCGCCTTCTTCCCGCAGCACTTCCTCGGCCTGGCCGGCATGCCGCGGCGCTACGTGGCCTATCCGGTGCAGTTCACCGACTTCAACCAGATCTCCACCATCGGTGCCTGGCTGTTTGGTCTGTCGCAGGCTTACTTCCTGTTCGCCGTGGTCATCCCCGTGCTGCGTGGCAAGGGCGAAAAAGCGCCGCAGCGGCCGTGGGAAGGCGCCGAAGGGCTGGAGTGGGAAGTGCCGACCCCGGCGCCGTTCCACACCTTTGAAACGCCGCCCAAACTCAACGCCGACGCCACCCGCGTTCTCGGCTATAACTGAACCTCGCAGCCATGGATAAACGCCAGTTGCCACCGGAAAAGCGCCGGCAAAATCTCAAAACCGCGCTGATCATGCTCAGCATTGCGCTGGCGATTTATCTGGGCTACGTCATCAAGGCCAAAGTTTTGGGAGTCTGAGGGACGGCGCGCGCCAACCGGCAACGGTTTGGTCTGCCGCCTCTCGGAAGGCAATATGCCGGAATCGGGTCAACCCTCTCAGCCGTCTTTCCTGCGGGCATTGATCGCGGTGCTTTGGTCATTTGCCGGAATCCGCAAATCGAGTGATCGCAGTAAAGACTTTCAACATGCCAGACCCGAGCACATCATCGCCGCCGGGTTATTGGCTGCGGCCGTCTTTGTGATCGGACTGATTTTTATTGTTCATTTGGTGATTTCCAGCGCTGCGCGCACATAAGAGGAGGCAATATGGCATCGACAACCCAGCCGCATGGATATTTTCTACCGGGGCCTTCACAGTACCCGGTATTGACATCCATCGGCCTGCTGGCAATGGCGTTTGGTGCGGGGCTTTGGTTCAACGGCGTGCCATACGCCGAGTGGCTGCTGCTCGCCGGTTTGGTCTGGGTGGTTTACGTCGTCTTCAGCTGGTTCGGCAAAGCCATTGGTGAAAGCGAATCGGGCAAACACAATCAGCGGGTCGATACTTCGTACCGCTGGAGCATGGCCTGGTTCATTTTCTCCGAGGTCATGTTCTTCGCGTCGTTTTTCGGCGCGCTGTATTACGCGCGTGAGTTTGCGTTGCCCGATCTGTCGGCGCTGCACAGCAAAATTCTCTGGCCGAATTTTGCCGGCACCTGGCCGTCGACCGGCCCCGGCGGGTTGATCCCGGCGGTGCACGAAGCGCTTGGCCCGTGGCCGATTCCGACCATCAATACCGCCTTGCTGCTCAGCTCTGGCGTGACGTTGACCATCGCCCACCACGCCCTGCGTGCCTCGCATCGCGGCAAGGCCATTTTCTGGCTGGCGCTGACCATCACGCTTGGGGTGATCTTCCTCTTTATGCAGGGTTATGAATATCACCACGCCTACACGGTGGAAGGCATCAAACTCTCTTCCGGTATTTATGGCTCGACGTTTTTCATGCTGACTGGCTTCCATGGCTTCCACGTTTTTCTCGGAGCCACGATGCTCACCGTCGTCCTCATCCGGTTGATGCGCGGCAACTTCACCGCCGACCACCACTTCGCCTTCGAGGGCGCGGCGTGGTACTGGCACTTCGTCGACGTGGTGTGGCTGCTGCTGTACGTCCTGGTGTATTGGCTCTGACGCCGGCCTGACCCGATCATGCGCCGCTGCCGCGGCGCATTTTTCTTTCTTGTTACTGGCCGATGTCGTGCGGGTGGATCCAGCCCAGTTTGAAACTGATGATGAGGATCAAGAACAACAGCACGGAAAAGCCGACGCGAAAGGTCAGGGCATACACGGCACGGCTGCTTTTTCCCTTATCCTTCATCACGAAGAACAGGGCGGAGAACAGGCTGCCGATGATGAGGACAAAAGCGATCGGGATCAGGATTTTCATGGTGCGTGCCGGTGCAAATGAGTGAACAGATTACCTCAGTTTCCCCCGCAGCAGTGTCTTTGCACGGATTTCGGGCAAAACAGTGGGTGATCGTTGGACTGGGGCTGCTGGTCATCGGTGTCACGCTGGCTTTGGGTTTTTGGCAGCTCGGCAGGGCACACGAAAAACAGGCATTGCTCGAACAAATGACGCAGCGGGCGCAGGCCACGCCGCTGCAGGTGGGCAAGGACGCCATCGAACTCGCCGCGGACCGCTGGCGCCGGGCCTCTGCGCTCGGCGAATTCG
Source organism: Pseudomonadota bacterium (assembly GCA_021799355.1). GTDB lineage: Bacteria > Pseudomonadota > Gammaproteobacteria > Burkholderiales > Burkholderiaceae_C > Thiomonas. The sequence goes on along the minus strand of JAJZAQ010000042.1, from coordinate 16,405 downwards.
CGCCATCACTGACCGTCTATCTGCAAAACCGGCAACAAAATGAACAACCCGGCTTTTGGGTGCTGACGCCGCTGAGGCTCGCCGGAAGCGATCAATACGTGATGGTGTTGCGCGGCTGGATTCCGCGCAATTTTCAGGCGATGGATCTGATTGCGCCGTACAAAACGCCCAAAGGTTTGACGCAGGTCGATGGACTGATCGCGCCCCCGCCGTCAAAATTGTTTTCGTTTTTTTCCGATCCGCCAGCGGCCAGAATCCGGCAGAATATCGACCTCGAGCAGTTCGGAAAATTCCATCACATCAAGATTTATCCATATATTCTGCGGCAGTCTGGCCGGATGGACGATGGTTTGGGTCGGGATTGGCCGGCACCGGATTTGGGCATTGGAACGAACTATGGCTATGCTGCGCAATGGTTCGGCATGAGCGCAACCGCCGCCATCCTGCTGCTGTATTACCTCGTGAGGCACGCGCGCAAATCCCGTGGCAACTCTGCAGCGTAGGCCCTGACCGGCGTCGCTGCCCGCCCTCTGCTGTCTCTTGGCGATCCATCACACCGTGAGCACCTCCTTGACACATCCCGTCAATCCCCCAGGCGAACCCGGGCAACGCAAACCGCGGTCGATGCTGACCCTTTGGGTGCTGCTGGCGCTGTCGGCCGCGCCCATCGTTGCCGCTTTTTTTCTGTTTTATGTCGTCCATCCCACGGGCAAGCCGCCTTACGGCAGCCTGGTCGAGCCGCAGCGGCCCATTCCGCCGCATCTGCAGTTGCACACCCTCAGCGGCCAGCCGTATGACCTCAACCGCCTGCAGGGGTATTGGCTGATGGTCATGGCCGCGCCCGCAGCGTGCGATGCCCAATGCCAGCAGTTGCTGTTCTATATGCGCCAGATCCGCATCGCCCAGGGCGACAACCGTGACCAGATCGTGCGGGTCTGGTTGATTACCGACGACGCTGCGGTCAACCCCGGGGTGCTCGCGCCGGCGGCAGGCACGCTGATGCTGCGCGCGCGGCCCGAGCAACTCGCTGCCTGGCTGCCGCACCAAGGCGACAGCCTGCAGGGGCCGATGTGGATCGTCGATCCGTTCGGGCATCTGATGATGCAGTTCCCCGCCCATCCCGACCCGACCAAGGTCCGCCGGGTGCTGGCCAAGCTGCTGTACAACAACGCCGGGATCAAGTTCAAGCATGTGGAGCCTGTGCAATGAATCTTGCAAGCGAAGCCATTTGGCAGTTCTCTCTGCACTGGGTGCAGGCGCTGGTGTGGGTGGTCGTGCTCGCCGGTGTGTTCTGGATGGGGCTGAAAATGCGCTGGTCCAAGCTCACCGCCGTGCTGGTGTTCCTCACCCTGGATCTGGTGATGTTTGGGTCGTATGTGCGCCTGACCGACTCCGGCCTGGGCTGCCCCGACTGGCCCGGCTGCTACGCCAAATTCACTCCGCTGCAGGCGCACGAGCAGATCGCCCAAGCGGTGAAGGAGCAGGGCGGCACGCAGGGCTACGTCAGCCCGTTCAAGGCCTGGATCGAAATGATCCACCGCTACGCCGGCAGCGTGATCGGTACGCTCATCATGGTGTTGCTCGCGCGTGCGATCTGGGCGCGCAGACACGGGGAAGACATCAAACTCGGCCTGCCCATCGTGCTCTTTCTCTGGGTGGTTCTGCAGGGGCTGTTCGGCAAGTGGACGGTGACCATGCGTCTGATCCCGCTGGTCGTCACGCTGCACCTCATGGGGGGGATCATTCTGCTCATGCTGCTGGCGTGGTTCTGGATGCGCAACCGTGCCGATCTGGTCAGCGTCTCCGCCGGCGTGCTCACCCGCACTTTGCTGTGGACTGCGGCGATTGCCGTCCTGGTACAGATTTTTCTCGGCGGCTGGACGAGCACCAATTACGCTGCGCTGGCCTGCAGCGGCTTCCCGACGTGTAATGGCACGTTCACGCCCGATGCCGACTGGGAGCAGGGTTTCACGCTGTGGCGGCACCTGGGCTTGACTGGTAGCGGCCAGCCTATCACCGAGGCGGCGCTGGTGGCGATCCAGTGGGGGCATCGCCTGTTCGCCATCGTCGCCACGGCGGCTGTGCTCGCTGCGGTTGCCGCGATGTGGCGCTATGCGGCGCTGCGCCGACTGGCCGGCTGGATTGCGTTTGCCGTCGTCCTGCAGGTCGTCTTTGGCATCATCCTCGTCACCGAAGGGCATCCGCTGGTCATCGCCGTGGCGCACAACGGTGGCTCGGCCGTGCTCATGCTGCTGCTGACTTTCGGCATTTACCGCGTCAGCGCCCGGGTGCGCGAGCAGGCGCCGTCGGAGTCTCTCGGTTCCCGCTTCGTCAAACTGCAGCCGGTACCGCCTTTGCCCAAACACTGATCGATTTTGCGGAGATCAGCATGGAACCTCAAGTCCTGCCCAACACCCCCAGCCCGCTGCGGATCGCGGCGCAGCTCTACGCCCTGACCAAACCGCGGGTGGTGCAGCTCATCGTTTTCTGCGCGGTCATCGGCATGTTCCTCGCCGAGCCGGCGCTGCCGGCCTGGGAGCCGGTGCTGTTCGGCACGCTGGGCATCTGGCTGGTGGCCAGCGCGGCAGCGGCGTTCAACTGCCTGGTCGAGCAGAAAATCGACGCCGTCATGCGGCGCACGGCGTGGCGCCCGTCGGCCAGGGGCGAGCTCAGTGCCGGCCTGATCATCGCGTTTTCCGGCGTACTGTGCGCTGCGGGCATGTGGCTGCTGTATACCCAGGTCAATCCGCTGACCATGTGGCTGACGTTTGGCACGTTCGTCGGTTACGCCGTCATCTACACCATTTTCCTCAAGCCGGCGACGCCACAAAACATCGTCATCGGCGGCGCCTCCGGCGCCATGCCGCCGGTGCTGGGCTGGGCGGCGGTCAGCGGCCATGTCACGGTGCAGGCGATGGTGCTGTTCCTCATCATCTTTCTGTGGACGCCACCGCATTTCTGGGCGCTGGCGCTGTACCGTGTCGACGACTACAAAAAATCCGGCCTGCCGATGCTGCCGGTGACTCACGGCTCGGAGTACACGCGCACACAAATCCTGCTCTACACCCTGCTGCTGTCGGCCGTGACCCTGCTGCCTTACGGCCTGGGGATGAGCGGCCTGCTGTATCTGGGTGGCGCCGTGCTGCTCGACGCGGTGTTCATCGCCTACGCCTGGATGCTCAAACGCGAATACAGTGATTTGCTCGCGCGCAAGACATTCCGCTATTCCATCGTTTACCTTTCGTTGCTCTTTGCCGCCCTGCTGGCGGATCACTATTTGCATTTCCGACTGGCTTGATGTCCGCATCTTTTTCCGCCACCCGACGCGCACTGCTGTTCACTGCTTCTGCGGCATGCCTGGCGCTGGCTGCCTGCAGCAAACCGTACGTCTTCCACGGGGTCGACATCACCGGTGTGCCGTATGCCAGCGGCTTTGACCTGACCGATTTCAACGGCAGGCCGCGCACTCTGGCCGATTTCAAAGGCAAAGTCGTGGTGATGTACTTCGGCTACACCCAGTGCCCGGACATTTGCCCGGCGTCGATGCAGGTGGTAGCGCAGGCGATGGACGATCTCGGCGACAAGGCCAGGGACGTGCAGTTTCTGTTCGTCACCGTCGATCCGCAGCGCGACACTCCGCAGATCCTCAAAGCCTACGTCACGCATTTCAACCCGTCCTTTCTCGCCCTGACCGGCACACCGCAGCAGATCGATGAGACGGCCAAGGCGTTCAAGGTGTACTACAAAAAAGTCCCCGGCAAGACGCCCGGCAGTTACACCATGGATCACACCGCCGGGTTTTACGTCTTCGACCAGCAGGGCAACATCCGCCTGTTCGAGCGCGAGGGCGTGAGCGCAAAGGATCTGGCGCAGGACATCAACGCGCTGCTCGCCGGCCATTGATCGCCGCTGATCGCCGCTGACGGCCATTCACATCGATGGACCGCGACTGACCGCCTGTGACTGCCGGGATGACGGCCCGTGCTGCGGGCTATATCGGCCGCTTCGCCCCGTCTCCGACGGGGCCGCTGCACTCCGGTTCGCTGGTGGCGGCGCTGGCGTCCTGGCTGGACGCCCGGGCCCACGGCGGGCTGTGGCTGGTGCGGCTGGAAGACGTCGACTTCACCCGCACTCGCCCGGGAGCCGACCGCATCATCGTGCAGCAGCTCGCGCAGTGCGGCCTGCAACCCGATCAGCCGCCGCTGTACCAGTCGCAGCGCAGTGCGCAATACCAGCAGGCGCTCGATGCCCTGGTGCAGCGGCAGCAGGCTTATCCCTGTGCCTGCTCACGCGCGGACATCCTGGCGGAGCTGGCGCGGAAGGGCCGGCTGCCGGCGCGCGGCCACGAGGCGGTGTACCCCGGCACCTGCCGCAGCGGCCTGCGCGGACGCACACCGCGGTCGTGGCGGCTGCGACTGCCGGAGGACGGCGGCAGGCCGCTGCGCTGGACCGACCGTCGGCTGGGAGAACAGGCACAGGTCCTCAGCCAGGAAGTGGGCGACTTTGTGCTGCGCCGCGCCGACGGCGCCTGGGCGTATCAGCTCGCCGTGGTCGTCGATGACGCGGCGCAGGGCGTGACCGACGTGGTGCGCGGCGAAGATCTCGCCAGCTCGACGGCGCGGCAGATCGCCCTGCAGCGCGCGCTTGGACTGCCCACGCCCCGTTATTTGCACACGCCGCTGGTGTGCGACGCCAGCGGCCGCAAGCTGTCGAAGCACGAAGGGGCGGGCGCCTTCGTTCCCGGGCGGCACAGCGTGCAGCAGGCGCTGGCCGTCCTCGGCCTGCAGGTGCAGGGCCAGACCGTGGCCGAGTTGCTGCAGCGCGCCGTGGCAGCCTGGCGGCAACGCTGGGTCAGAGTGCCCTGAGCCGCTGCAGCGCGGCGTCGAGCGTCGCATCCTGCTTGGCAAAGCAAAAGCGCACCACGCCGCGCTGCCTGCCGTCGGGCTCGAACGCCGACAGGGGAATCGCCGCAACCCCGGCCTGCTGCGTCAGCCAGCGGCAGAACGCATCGTCGGGCAGGTCGCTGATCGCGGCGTAGCGGGCACACTGAAAATAGCTGCCGCTGCACGGCAGCAACTCGAAGCGGCTTTGGGCCAGACCGGCGCGGAAGCGGTCGCGCTTGGCCTGGTAAAACGCCGGCAGACCGAGATACGGTGCCGGGTCGGCAAGATAGGCCGCCAGGCCGAGCTGCATCGGAGTGTTGACGGTGAACACGTTGAACTGATGCACTTTGCGGAACTCGGCGGTCAGCGCCGCGGGCGCGGCCACGCTGCCGACCTTCCAGCCGGTGACGTGAAACGTCTTGCCGAAACTCGACACGACGAAGGCGCGCGCGGCCAGGCCGGGAAACCGCGACGCGCTCTGATGCTGCGCTGCGTCGAACACCATGTGTTCGTACACCTCGTCGGCGATGAGCACGATGTCGGTGGGGGCGAGCAGGGCGTCGAGCGTGCGCATGTCCTGCTCGCTCCACACCGTGCCGCTGGGATTGTGCGGGCTGTTGATCAGCAGTGCGCGGGTGCGCGGAGTGATCGCGGCAGCGATCGCGGCGAAGTCCGGACGGAAGTCCGCGCGCAGCGGCACCGGCCGGGCGACGCCGCCGCACAGCGCGATGTTCGGCAGGTAGCTGTCGTAGCACGGTGTGAGGACGATGACTTCGTCTCCCGGATGCACCACGGCCAGCAGCGCGGTGAAAATCGCCTGCGTCGCCCCGGCGGTGATGGTGATTTCGCTCTCGGCGTCGTAGCGCTGGCCGTACAGCGCGGCGATTTTGTCGGCCACGGCCTGGCGCAGCGCGGGCACTCCGGCCATCGGTGGGTACTGGTTGTGGCCGTCACGCATCGCGCGTTCCACGGCGTCGATCAGCCGGGGGTCGCAGGAGAAATCCGGAAAACCCTGGCCGAGGTTGATGGCGCCATGCTTTTGCGCCAGCGCCGACATGACGGTGAAAATGGTGGTGCCAACCTGTGGCAGCCGCGATGGCACGGTGGGAATGCGGGGCATGATGGTGCGGACAAGCGGCGCAGCGGCCGTCAGATGGAAAACGCCTCGTGGCCGCCCAGTTCGCCGCGCAGCGTCTGCTCGACCAGTTTGCGCGGCAGACGGGGCGAAATCAGCTCGGTGAACAGCGGCACGAAACTGCGCTGCAGCACGCCGCGCTTGAACGCCACGCGGGTGAGCTGCTGGCCGAACAGATCGCCCACGGCGATGGCGTGTAGGCCCGGGTCACGCTCTGCCGACACGGCCATTTCGGCGATCAGGCCCACGCCCAGACCGAGCTCGACGTAGGTTTTGAGCACGTCCGAATCGAGCGCTTCGAGCACGATCTGCGGTTGCAGTTGCGCCTGGGCGAACACCGCGTCGATGCGCCTGCGGCCGGCGAACGCCGGTTCGTAGGTGACCAGCGGATACGCGGCCAGCTCGGCCAGCGTCAGCTCGGTGCGTTCGCTCAAGGGGTGCCCGCGCGGTACCACCGCCAGATGCTGCCAGCTGTAGCACGGCAGTGTCAGCAGATCGGGGCTGTCCTGCAGCGATTCGCTGGCCAGGCCCAGATCGGCGCGTTCTTCCCGCACGGCCTGCGCCACCTGTTCCGGCGTGCCCTGCAGCAGCTGGACCCGCACCGCCGGCATGCGGCGACGGAATTCGGCGATCACCCAGGGCAGTTTGTAGCGAGCCTGCGTGTGCGTTGCCGCCACGGTGAGCTGCCCGGTGTCGCGGGCGACGTAATCCTGGCCGATGCGTTTGAGGTTGGCGACCTCGCGCAAAATGATGTCCACGCTGCGCAGCACTTCGGCGCCCGGCTCGGTGAGCTTGCGCAGGCGCTTGCCGTGACGGCTGAAAATTTCCACGCCGAGCTCGCTCTCCAGCTCGATGATGGCTTTGGACACCCCCGGTTGCGAGGTATGCAGCGCGCGCGCGGCCTCGGTCAGATTGAGCTTGCGGCGCACGGCCTCCTGCAAAAAGCGGAACTGATGCAGATTCATCGCAGCACTCGCAATGTCCAGCGGTCGCCGCGTCAGCGGAACCGCACTTGCCAGGCGAACACGACCAGCCCCAGGCCGCCGAACAGCAACATGGGCAACGCCGCGGTCAGCGCCGGCGGCCAGGTGCCCAGGATGCCCAGGCTGGAAAACAGGGTGTTGAGCAAAATGAACGCGATGCCCAACACGATGCCGACCAGCACCTTGCCGCTCACCCCCTTGGAGCGGGTGTGCAGATAGGCGAAAGGCAGGGCGAGCAGCAGCATGACCACGGCACTGAACGGGTAGAACAGCTTTTTCCACAACTGGATTTCGTAGCGCTCGGCGGCCTGATGGTTGGCACGCAGGTGCTCGATGTAACGCCACAAATCGAGCGCCGACATTTTTTCCGGTGACAGCAGCAGCACGCCGAGCACGCTGGGCGACAGCGAGGTCTGCCAGCGCTCACTCGCCAGCCGCGTCACGCGCAGCGCCCCACCGGTCTGCAGTGGCAAGTCGGTGCGCGTGACGTCGTACAGCATCCACGCGCCGTCGCCCTGGTATTCACCCCGCGCGGCGTGCAGTTCGGCGCTGACCTGCGCCTGCGAGTTGAGGACGTAAATGCGCACATCGCTCAATTCGCCCTGCGGACTGATGGCGCGGATATTGACCGTCTGGTTGCCGCTGCTGCGCGAATCGTTGCGCAGCCAGACCCCCGAGGCGAGACGGGTGCCGATGCCGGCGTCGTCGCTGCTGCGCAGCCGCGCTGCCAACTGCCCCGCCGCCGGCGCCAGCCACTCGCCGAGCAGGAACAGGGTGAGCACGAGCACGGCAGCCAATTGCAGCAGCAGGCCCAGCGCGGCGCGCGGGCTCAGCCCGGAGATGCGCAAAATGGTGAATTCGCTGCTGGCCGCCAGCGAGGCCAGCGCGTAGACCCCGCCGACGAGCACGGCGATCGGCAGCACCTCGTAGGCGCGCGCGGGCAGGCTCAGCGTGACGTGCAGCAGCGTGCCCGACAGGCTGAAGCCGGGTTTGCCCAGCTCGCTCAGATCGTTGAGCATGTCGATGAAAAACAGCAGCGCGAGAAAGGCGAACGTCACCAGCCCAATCGCGCTGAGCACGTGCAGCAGCAAAAAGCGGCGGACGGTGCGCATCAGGCCGGTGCTCCACGATGCCACAGGCTGTGCCACAGCCGCTGCGGTCCGCCGTTGCCGCGCCACAACAGCGCCAGCAACAGCAGCGCGGCGCTGCCGTGCAGCAGCACGAAGCCGGTGGTGAAGCCCACCCGCCCCTGGCTGATCCAGCCCTGCAGCACGTTGAGCAGGTTGAAGTAGATCAGGTACACCAGGATTGCCGCGATCAGGCTGCCGGCGCGCCCGGTACGCACCGCGCCCGACGCCAGCGGAGCAGCCAGCAACGCCAGCAGCGCCGCGGACAACGGCACCCCCAGGCGCCAGGACAGCTCGCCCAGCCAGTTCGGCACCGCCGGGTTGAACAGATACGCGGTGGGCACATTGCGGTTGGGTTGCGTCAGCCAGTTCACCGGTCCGGTCTTGCCCGGCGACATGCTGCTCAGCCCGCTAGTGGCGTCCAGCCGCATGTCCAGACTGTCGAACGCGGTGATGGTGTAGTTCAGCGCGCCGGGGGTGTGGGCGTAGCGGTTGCCGTTGCGCAAGACCAGAAACGGCTGGCCGTCGATACGCTGCACCTGTGCCGAGCGCGCGGTGATGAGCACGGTCTGCCCGGAGGTGTCGTCGCGAATGAACACATCGTGCGCCACGCCCCCGGCCTGCGCGCCTTTGTCGATGAAAAACACCCGCTTGCCCGAGGCCGATTCACGGAATTGCCCCGGCGCCACGCGCGACAGATCCGAGCGCTGCTCGAAGCGGATGCGCAGCGCCGTGGACTGCTGGTTTGCCCACGGCCAGGCAACGAGCGTGAGCGCGGCGATGAGCAGCAGGATCGGCCAGGAAAACCGCAGCACGCTGGCCAGCAGCTGCGCCCAGCCCACCCCCGTGGTGCGCCAGATGATCATTTCCGCATCCAGCCACATGCGGGTGAAGGTCAGCAGCACGGCGAGGAACAGGGCCAGGGTGATGACGATTTGCAGATAGCTCAGCGCCGTCAGCCCGATGAGCACGAACACGTCCTGCGGGCTGGCCTGACCGTCGGACGCCTGACCGAGGATGCGGATGAGCATCAGCGTGATGACCACAGTGAACAGCACGGTGAACGCACCGCCGAAATTGCGGCTCATTTCCCGGCGCAGGGTGAGATCGAGGAGCATGCGAATGCGGGCCGCGTGGGGGGGTGAAGCGCGCCGCGCCTGTGGCCGCAGGCATGCGGCGCGGGGCGATGGAATAATGCGCTCCATCGTCGAGATGGAACCCCGGACATGAAATTCAGTATATCCGCCGTCAAAAAGCCGCTACAAACCAAAACCGATGTGCTGGTGATTTTCGTGCCGGAAGGGCGCACGGGCAGCGGGCTGGCCGACGCCCAGCCGCTGGACGAGCTGATCGCGCAGCTCGTCGCCGAGGGCGATTTCAAGGCTAAGCCCGGCTCGACCACCTTGCTGCTGCAACCGCAGGCAGTGGCTGCGCGCCGATTGCTGCTCGTCGGTCTGGCGGCCAAGCCCGAACTACGTGACTGGAAGAAGGCCATTCAGGCCGCCGCCGGCGTGCTCAAAACCCTGCCTTCCAGGCAGGCTCACCTGCTGGGTGTCAACGGGCTGGATACGCTGGCCGAGCTCGTGCCGCAGGTGTTTTCCGAGGTGTTTTACCGTTACGACACCACGCGCACGGTCGATACCGACGACAAGCCGGCACTGGAGGCGGTGCACGTCTGCGCCGTGGGCAGTGAGGCCGCGCTCGGCCATGCGCGCGCTGCGCTGCAACAGTCCGAGGCCGTTGCCGTGGGAGTGCGCCTGAGCCGTGAGCTGGCCAACCTTCCGGCCAATTACTGCACCCCGACCTACCTCGCCGAAACGGCCCGGCGGCTGGCCCGGCACCACCAGCTCGACTGCAAGGTGCTCGGCCGCGCGGAAATGGAAAAACTCGGCATGGGGGCGTTGCTCGCCGTGGCGCAGGGCTCGGCGCAGCCGCCGCGCTTCATCGTGCTCGAATACCGCGGTGCCGAGCGCAAACAGGCGCCGCACGTGCTCGTCGGCAAAGGCGTGACGTTCGACACTGGCGGTATTTCGCTCAAGCCCGGCGCCGATATGGACGAAATGAAGTTCGACATGTCGGGCGCAGCCGCCGTGCTCGGGGTCTTCGAGGCGGTTGCCCGCCTCAAACCCAAGATCAACCTCGTTGGTCTGATCGCCGCCACCGAAAACATGCCCGATGGCGGCGCGGTCAAGCCCGGCGACGTCGTCACCAGCCTGTCGGGGCAGACCATCGAAATCCTCAACACCGACGCCGAGGGGCGCCTCATTCTGTGCGATGCGCTGACTTACGCCGCACGCTACAAGCCGCAGTCGGTGGTGGACATCGCCACCCTCACCGGTGCCTGCGTCATCGCCCTGGGCAAGGTCAACAGCGGGTTGTTCACCGCAGATGACACGCTGGCCAACGCCCTGCTCGACGCCGGCCGCGCCGCGCTCGACCCCTGCTGGCGGCTGCCGCTGGAGGCCGAGTACGCCGAGGCGCTCAAGAGCAATTTCGCCGACGTCGCCAACATCGGCGGCCGTCCCGCCGGCGCGATCACGGCGGCGTGTTTCCTCTGGCGCTTCGCCAAGGACTACCGCTGGGCGCACCTGGACATCGCCGGCACGGCGTGGAACAGCGGCGCCAACAAGGGGGCCACCGGCCGCCCGGTGCCGTTGCTGGTGCGCTATCTGCTGTCGCAGCAGGTGCACTGACGTCAAGACGGACATCATGGCGTGCGCCGTCGAATTCCGCGTCAACCTGCCCGATCCGTTGCGCTACGCCTGCGGCCTGGCACGCACCGCGACGCAGCGCGGGGCGCGGCTGATGCTGACGGCGCCACAACCCGTTCTCGACGAGCTCGACCAACTGCTGTGGACGTTCCAGCCCGGCAGCTTCGTCGCCCATGTCTGGCAGGACGATCCGTTGGCGGCGCGCACGCCCGTGCTGCTGGCTGCCGAGCCCGATCTGGCACGGGCCGGGCTGGTCGATGCGCTGGTCAACATCGGTGCCGGACTGGTTCCCGGTTGGGAACGGTTGCCGCGCGTCATCGAACTGGTCGGTGACACCGCGGCGGACAAACCGGCGGCGCGGCAGCGGCTGCGCGCCTACCGTGCCGCCGGCCATGAACCCAAAATCCTGCCCTTTGCCGCATGAAATCCGCCCCGCCGCCGCATCTTTCCCTGCCCGTGCTGACCGAGCGTGTCGAGCCTGTGCCGCCAGCCGTGGTGCCGGCCGAGGCTCCGGCTGCGGCTGTCGGTGATCACACCATGCCGGGGCAGACTGCGGCGCCCGCCGCGGGCGGAGCCGCCGAAGCCGAGCTGCAGGCGGTGTGGCAGCGCATCGCCCCGGCGCTGCAGCAGCAGGTGGGCGACGCGGTGCAGGCAGAGCTGCTGGCGCAGGCACCGCAACTGGCCGCGCGGGTATTCGCTGCGCTGGAGCCGGCGTTACGCCGTGCCGTGGCGCAGGCGCTGACGGCACGTTGAAACCGTTCGGGGGAACGTGCTGTCAACCGGGCGCAGCGCCGTGCATTGAATGCCGGTGTTGTGACCACGGTCTATTCAAAAAACGGCAACTCGGTTAATGTATCGCCCTGTCGGTTGGTTTGGCACGGCGGCTGGCCGCTGGCCCATCAGGGCCAAAGGCGCTGTACGCCGGGGCTGTTTCAGTCTGGATCGTCGCCGACTTCACTACACAACATATCCCTTCCCTTTTGGAGGCTCATCTATGAAGCTCAAATATGCCGCCCCGCTGCTGGCGCTGTCTCTGGCCATCGGCACGGCTTACGCCGAAGAAACCGTTACCGTGACCATCGGCAGCGCCTCGCCGCTGTCCGGGCCGCAGGCCAGCTTTGGTCAGGACAATGCCAACGGCGTGCGCATGGCGATCAAGGACCTGAACTCGCAGAACATCGTCATCGGTGGCAAGAAAGTCATCTGGAAGGTCGATGCGCAGGACGACCAGGCCGATCCGAAGCAGGCAACCACCGTGGCGCAGAAATTCGTCGATGAAAAAGTCAACGGCGTCGTCGGTCACCTGAACTCCGGCTGTACCTTCCCGGCGTCGCGCATTTACAACAATGCGGGGATTCCGGACATCACCCCGTCGTCGACCGATCCGAAGATTTCCGAGCAGGGCTTCAAGACCTTCTTCCGCATCATCGCCAACGACAACGCGCTGGGTTCGGGCCTTGCCGATTACGCCAAGAACAAACTCAAGGCCAAGACCGTCGCCGTGATCGATGACCGTACCGCCTACGGCCAGGGCGTGGCCGACGTGTTCGCCAAGACAGCGCAGAAAGACGGCATGAAGCTGGTCGACCGCGAATACACCAACGACAAAGCCACCGACTTTTCCGCCATCCTGACCAAAATCAAGGCGTCCAATCCGGACATCATTTTCTACGGCGGCATGTATCCGCAGGCCGGCCCGCTGGTGCGGCAGATGCGCCAGCTCGGTCTGAAGGCCACGCTGATGGGCGGCGACGGCATTTGCGCGCCTGAGCTGGCCAAGCTGGCCGGAGCCGATGCTGCCGGCACCATCTGCGCCGAAGGCGGCTCGCCGCTGAGCCAGATGCCTGGCGGCGAAGCGTGGAAGAAACGCTACGACGCCGAGTTCGGCGCCAGCGCGTTCCAGCTCTATTCGCCGTACTCGTACGACGCCACGATGGTGCTGGCACACGCCATGATGAAGGCCAACTCGGTCGATCCGAAGAAATACCTGCCCTTCATCCGTAACGTCGACTACAACGGCGTGACGAAAAAGGACATCCACTTCACCAACACCGGCGAGCTGGTGGGGGCGACCATCACCATTTCCGAATTCGGCAAGGACGGCAAGAAGAGCGTCATCGCCGTGCAGTGATCATCGTGGCAGCGTCGGTGCAGCCCAGCCTGGCCTATTAGCCGCGCCGGGCTGTCGCCGGCTGTTGCGAACCCTGCAAAAAGCGCCCGCCGGGCGCTTTTTTTCCGCCTCGCATACCCAAGAAAAAAGCCGGAAACCTGCAGGTTTCCGGCTTTTCGTCTGGTGCAACCGGTCAAGCCGGCTGCAACGTGGCGGACAGCACAGAGGTGTGCTGCCGCGCGCTTGTGTGTATCCAGCGATGCGCTTATTTCTTCAGCGACAGCACCCACTCGGCGAGCTGCTTGGCTTGCGCCGGGGTGACTTGCGGGTTGGCGGGCATGGGCACCGGGCCCCACACGCCGGACACGCCGTGCAGGATGGCGTTGGTCAGGGTATCGACCGCGCCGGGTTTGCCGGCATACTTGGCGGCGACGTCTTGGTACGACGGACCGACCAGCTTTTTGTCAACGGCGTGGCAAGCCAGGCAGTTCTTCGATTTGGCCAGGGCCAGCATGTCTTCGGCGGCGAAGGCCGACGACATGGTCATGGTGGCAGCAGCGGCCAGAGCGGCAGCGAAAACAGCTTTTTTCATTCCAGTCCTCCAGTGGGGGTTAAACAAAACGGGTACAGCCAAGTAACGCATCTTAATCAAATCGGTTGACGAATTCCGCAAGATCGCGCAGAGAATGCCAGCGTGCCGGCATCAGATTGATTTTGCGCAACACGCCGGGACGCGATCGATGTTTCTGTTTGTAATTTTTCAGCCGTTTCCGGGGAGGGCATGTCATGGGTTTTGTCGTTCTGGGAGTCATTTTCATCGTGCTCAAATGGCTCGGCGTGGCGCCGGTGGCCGGCTGGTCGTGGTGGTGGGTGCTGTTGCCGTTCGCGCTGGCCTTCGTCTGGTGGGAGGTCATCGATCCGATGTTCGACATCTCGAAAAAACGGGCGATGAACGACATGGCACAGCGGCAGGAGCAACGGCGGCGCAAATACCGTGAAAGCCTGGGGCTGGGCGCGGGTCGCCGCAAAAAATAGGCCCGTTGCCGTGCACGCCGGTGGCTGTGCGATACACTGCAGCGCGTCAGGAGAGCGTTGCGTGCGCCCAGCGCGCAGCCGCCGAAGGCGTAAGCCCGCTTGCGGGTGTACCGCTCAGGCAAAAGGACTGACCACACCGCAAGGTGTTCCTCACTGGAGAGCGGCGCTGCAGCAAGGCGCTCACCGAAGGGGCAAGTCCGGCCCGCGCCGGATCAATCTCTCAGGTACCCGGGACAGCGAGGGGATGAGTGCCGCGCACGATCGTCAGCCGACGACAGGCGTGGAGACCGTGTATCCACACCCCTCACCCCGCGAGATCCGACGTGTCCGATTCAACCCCTTCCGCGCTGCTTCACACCCCGCTGTACGACCTGCACCTCGAACTCGGTGCGCGCATGGTACCGTTCGCCGGCTATGCCATGCCGGTGCAATACCCTGCGGGCATCCTTGCCGAACATCTGCAAACGCGGCAAAGCGCCGGGCTGTTCGACATCTCGCACATGGGGCAGGTGGCGCTGCGCGGAAGCCACGCGGCGGCGGCGCTGGAAACCCTGGTTCCGGTGGACATTCAGGGGCTGGCCGAGGGCAGGCAGCGCTACGCCGTGTTCACCAATGCCGCGGGGGGCATTCTCGACGATCTGATGGTCATTCCGCGCCCACGCGCCGACGGCCAGGGGCAGGAACTGTTTCTCATCGTCAACGCCGCGTGCAAGGCGCAGGACCTGGCACTGCTGCAGACCCTGGCCGATCGCTGCGACGTCGTTCCCCTGCCCGACCAGGCGCTGCTGGCGTTGCAGGGGCCGTTGGCGGTGCAGAGTTTCGCCCGGCTGGTTCCCGCCGTCGCCGAACTGGTGTTCATGACCGGTCGCTGGCTGGACGTGCCCGCCGGCGACGCGGCGCCACTGCGCGTATACGCCACCCGCAGCGGTTATACCGGTGAGGACGGGCTGGAAATTTCCGTGGCTGCGGCCGACGCGCCACGGCTGGCCAGGCTGCTGCTGGATCTGCCCGAGGTCAAGCCCATCGGCCTGGGCGCACGCGACACGCTGCGGCTGGAAGCCGGGCTGTGCCTGTATGGGCACGATATCGACACCACCACCACCCCGGTGGAAGCCGGACTGAGCTGGGCGATCCAGAAAGTGCGGCGCACAGGTGGGGCGCGTGCCGGTGGTTTTCCCGGAGCGGACGTCATCCTGGCGCAGCTCGACAACCCGGCCCTGGTCACGCGCCGGCGCGTCGGGCTGATCGGGCTGGAACGTACCCCGGTACGCGAAGGTGCCGAATTGCTCAGCGCCGATGGCCGGGCGGCAGGCCGGGTCACCAGCGGCAGCTTCGCGCCGAGTGCCGGTGGGCCGGTGGCGATGGCCTATGTGGCCAGCGAATTCACTGCCCCCGGCACCACGCTCTATGCCCAGGTGCGCGGCCGTGCCGTTCCCATGCAATTGCAGCCCATGCCGTTCGTCCCGCACCGCTACTGGCGCGGCTGAGACGGCCGCGCCGCGTTTGCGCCCTGCGCCAGACCCGTTCTGTTCACGAGTTGGCGTTTCGTCTTTTCCTTTTGCTACCCGGAGTGTTCCATGAGCCTGAAATTCACCCCCGATCATGAATGGATCCGCGTCGATGCCGATGGCGCTGCCACGGTCGGCATCACGCCGCACGCGCAGGATGCGCTCGGTGACGTGGTGTTCGTCGATCTGCCCGAAGTGGGCAAAACCTACGCCGCGCACGACACCGTGGGCGTGGTCGAGTCGGTCAAGGCCGCGGCCGACGTCTACTGCCCGGTGTCCGGCGAAGTCATCGAGGTCAACGAGGCGCTGCGCGCCGACCCCTCGCTGGCCAATACCGATCCGCAAAACAGCGGCTGGTTTTTCCGCATCAGGCTGTCCGATCCCAAACAGCTCGACGCCCTGCTGGACGAAGCCGCCTACGCCGAACTGCGCAAAAACGCCTGAGTCCGCACCCGCCGTCCACCACCCGCCGATCCGGAGACTTTTGCATGTTGATGTCCACTCAACCCGCGCTGCGCGAACTCGAAGACGCGCAGGCCTTCCAGCGTCGCCACATCGGCCCTGACGCCGCCGAACAGCAGCGCATGCTGGGCGCGCTCGGGATGAGCGATCTGGCCGAGCTCATCGCCGCGGTCATCCCTGCGGCGATTCGCCGTCAGCGCGCGTTCGACCTGCCCGACGCCGTGGACGAGGCGCAGGCGCTGGCCGAGCTGCGTCGGCTGGCGCAAGGCAACCAGGTGATGCGTAGCTACATCGGCCAAGGCTATTACAACGCCATCCTCCCCGGCGTCATCCAGCGCAACGTGCTGGAAAACCCGGCGTGGTACACCGCCTACACCCCGTACCAGCCGGAAATCAGCCAGGGGCGGCTGGAGGCGCTGCTGAACTTCCAGACCATGGTCGCCAGATCGGA
>JAJZAQ010000041.1 GCA_021799355.1 Pseudomonadota bacterium | reverse complement strand
GACCTGCTCGACGCGAAAACTACTCGTCGCCGCCGAGCTTTTATCCCGCCTCACCCCGCCTTTTCCCGCCTCTTCCCGCTTCGCCTGGTCAGTCGCAATCTATGTTGCACTTCACACGACGTCCCGGTTTCGCTGGTCACCGGGCTGGCCGCGCTGTTCATGCTCGCCGTCGCCGGGCGCTGGTGGCGCGGCGGGCGTGGTGCGCCCATCGACACCTGGGGCGTGCTGCGCGGCGCCCCATGGCAGGTGGTGCTGTTCAGCCTGGGGATGTATCTGGTGGTGTACGGGCTGCGCAACGCCGGGCTGACGCTGTGGCTGGCGCACGTGCTGCAGGGTATCGGCGGGCATGGCGTGTTCGTCGCCGCCGTCGGCACCGGGTTTCTCAGCGCGGCGCTGTCGGCGGTGATGAACAACATGCCCACGGTGCTGATCGGTGCCCTGGGCATCCACCAGGCGCAGGGGCTGAGCGCGCCGGTGCGCGAGGCCATGATCTACGCCAACGTCATCGGCTGCGACCTCGGGCCGAAGTTCACTCCCATCGGCAGCCTGGCGACGCTGCTGTGGCTGCACGTCCTGCAGCGCAAAGGCCTGGTCATCCGCTGGGGGTATTACTTCCGCGTCGGGGTGTTGCTGACCACGCCAGTGCTGCTGCTGACCCTGGTGGCGCTGGCCTTCAGGCTCTGACCCGGTGCGGCGCCGGGCGATGCCCCCCGCCGGCAAGACCGGCAGGCAGCGCTTATGATTTGCCCGATGGACATGGCCGGCCCTCCCACAGAGACCTGCGTCACCCGCGCCTGGCGGGTGCATCAGCGCGAAATCGAAGGCTACCTGCGCCATCGCCTGGGCGACGGCGAGCAGGCGGCCGATTTGCTGCAGACGGTGTTTCTGAAGGCGCTGCACGAAGGCCGCCGGTTCTGCGAACTGCGCGAGCCGCGCGCCTGGCTGTTCGCCGTGGCGCGCAACGCCCTGGCCGACCACCTGCGCCTGCGCCCGCACCACGAGCCCCTGCCCGACGACATCGAAGCTCCCACCGACGAGCCCGCACCGGTCGACACCCTGGCCGACTGCCTGCCCGCGGCGCTGGCCGCGCTCGACCCCGACGACCGCGACATCCTCACCCAGTGCGATCTGCAGGGCATGACGCAGAAAGACTACGCCAGCCGTCACGGCCTGAGCCTGGCTGCGGCGAAATCGCGGGTGCTGCGCGCGCGGGCGCGGCTGCGCGCCCTGCTCGTGTCCACCTGCGGCGTGCGTTTCGACGCCGCCACTGGCCGGGTGTGCTGCGCGCTGCCGCCGCAGACTGCCACCTGCCGCCCGTCTGCCCGCGCCGCTGCCTGAGCCACGATGTGCGGCATTTGCGGTGAACTGCGTTTCGACGGCGCCGCCGCCGATCTGGCCGCGGTGCAGCGCATGCGCGACGCCTTGGCCGCGCGGGGCCCCGACCATGCCGCGCTGTGGCAAGACGGCGGCGTGGCCTTCGGCCATACGCGGCTGGCCATCATCGACCTGAGCGCCGCCAGCGACCAGCCGATGGTCGATGCCGCCACCGGCTGCGTGCTGGTGTTCAACGGCGTGATCTACAACTACCGCGCGCTGCGCGCCGAACTCGTCGCGCACGGCCACGGCTTCGTCTCGCAGGGCGACACCGAAGTGCTGCTCAAGGCCTACGTGCAGTGGGGTGAGGACTGCGTGCGGCGGCTCGACGGCATGTTCGCCTTCGCGCTGTGGGATCCGCGCCGCCACAGCCTGCTGCTGGCGCGCGACCGCTTCGGCATGAAACCGCTGTACCTGGCGCAGGACGGGCAGCGGCTGCGCTTTGCCTCCAGCCTGCCCGCGCTGCTGGCTGGTGGCGGGGTCGATACCGCGATCGATCCGGTGGCGCTGCATCACCTGTTTTCGCTGCACGCCGTGGTACCTGCGCCGCGCACCATTCTGCGCGGCGTGCGCAAACTCCCGCCGGCGCACACCCTACGGCTGCAGCCCGACGGCCTGCGCTGGCTCAGCCGCTACTGGGACCTGCGCGCCACGCGGCCGCAGCCGCAGCCCAGCGAGGCGGAGTGGATCGAGGCCACCGGCAGCGCGCTGCGTGCCGCGCTGGCCAGCCATGTGCACGCCGCCGACGTGCCGGTGGGCGTGCTGCTGTCGGGCGGGCTCGATTCCAGCCTGCTGGTCGGTCTGCTGGCCGAGTCGGCGCGCGACCTGCGCACCTATTCCATCGGCTTCGAGACGCTGGACGCGCACACCGAGCAGGCCGACGAATTCGCCTACTCCGACCTGGTGGCGCAGGCCTTCGGCACCCGCCACCACAAACTGTCGATCCCCAACAGCGCCGTGCTGCAGCGCTTGCCGCACACCGTGGCGCGCATGACCGAGCCGATGTTCAGCCACGACGTCGTCGCCTTCGACCTGCTGGCCGAGTGGGTCGGGCGCGACGTCAAGGCGGTGCTCGCCGGGCAGGGCGCCGACGAGGTGTTCGCCGGCTACTTCTGGTACGCGCGGATGCTCGCCGCGCCGGGGTTGCCGGTGCAGCGCTTCGCCGCGCAGTACGTCGACCGCGACCATGCCGAGTGGCGGCGTTTCATCGCGCCGGAGTTCCACGTGCCCGACGTCACCGCCGAATGGATCGAGGCCGAGCTGCAGCGCCCGCACGCCGACGGCTTTCTCGACCAAGTGCTGCGGCTGGACGTGACCACGCTGATCGTCGACGATCCGGTCAAGCGCGTGGACAACCTGCCGATGGCGCACGCGCTCGAACTGCGCGTGCCGTTTCTCGACCGCGCGCTGGTCGAGCTGGCCGCGTCGATGCCGCCCGAATTCCGCCTGCGTGACGGCGGCAAATTCCCGCTCAAGGCGGTGGCCCGCGGCGTCATCCCCGACGCCGTGATCGACCGCCCCAAGGGCTACTTCCCGGTGCCCGCGCTCAAGCACGTGCGCGGCCCCTTCCTGGAGCACATGCGCGACCTGCTGCACTCGCGCGCCTGCCGCGAGCGCGGCGTGTACCAGCGCGACTTCATCGACGCGCTGCTGGCCGCGCCCGAGGCGCCGCAGCACTTCACGCGCATCCAGGGCAGCAAGCTGTGGCACGCCGCGCTGCTCGAATGGTGGCTGCAGACCCACGTGGACCGTGCCCCGCCGATCGCATGACCGCGCCACTCAACCAAACCTGTTCATGCTTCAGCCTGGACCGCGCCCGGCTGGCGCGCGCGCTGCACGACGCGTTGGGCGAGCCGGGGCTGGAGGCGCTGATCGCCGAGCGCAACCCGCACCTGTTTTCCGCGCAGCCGGTGTTCGTCGACCAGGCCCAGGCGCAGCGCATGCGCGAGGTGGCGCTGGCGCTGGAGCGCGTGGCGGCGCTGCCGGCGTACCGTGCCGCCGTGCTCGCCTACGCGCCGCAGGCGGCGCAGCACCCGCCGCGCAACCCCGGCGTGTTTCTCGGCGTGGACTTTCATCTCGAAGCCGGGCGGCTGAGTCTGATCGAAGTCAACACCAACCCCGGCGGCGCGCTGCTCTCGGCGCTGCTGGCGCGGGCGCAGCGCGCCTGCTGCGACGCCATGCGCGGCCTGGTGCCCGATGCCGCCGCGGTCGACGCCTTCGAGGCCGCGGTGCTGGCGATGTTCCAGCGTGAATGGCGCGACGCGGCCAAACCGCAGCCGCTGCGGCGCATCGCCATCGTCGACACCGCGCCGCAGCAGCAATACCTGTACGCCGAATTCCTGCTGTACCAGCGTCTGTTCGCCCGCGCCGGGATCGACGCCGTGATCTGCGACCCGGCCGAGCTGGACTGCGACGGCAGCGCGCTGCGCCGGCGCGCCGACGGCGTCCCCATCGACCTGGTGTACAACCGCCTGACCGATTTCTCGCTCGACGCTCCGGCGCACGCTGCGCTGCGCCGCGCCTGGGAGGGCGACTGCGCCGTCATCACCCCGCACCCGCGGGCGCACGCGCTGTTTGCCGACAAGCGCAATCTGGCGCTGCTGTGCGACGCGCAGGCGCTACGCGACCTCGGTGCCGACACCGCCACCGCGCAACTGCTCGCCGCGCACGTGCCGCACACCGAAATCGTCCACCCCGGCAACGCCGAGCGGCTGTGGGCGCAGCGCCGCACGCAGTTTTTCAAGCCCTGGGCCGGGTTTGGCAGCCGCGCGGCGTACCGTGGCAGCAAGCTCACCCGCAGTGTCTGGGAGTCGATCCTGCAGGGCGACTACGTGGCGCAGGAGCTGGCGCCGCCGGGCGAGCGCCTGGTCGGCGCCGCCGGAGCGCAGCGCGCGCTCAAATTCGATTTGCGCGCGTTTGCCGACCTCGGCCACGTGCTGTGGCTGTCGGCCCGGCTGTACCAGGGACAGACGACCAATTTCCGCACCCCCGGCGGCGGTTTTGCCCCGCTGTTTGAACATCCGGGCGGCAACGCATAATCTGGCGGCGCTGCGCCAACCGCGCCGCGGCGCGCCTGTCCGCGCGTTCCCGCTTTTTCGCTTCCTTGCCGCCATGCCGCACGACCACGCGCATCACCACCCGCACCACCACGCCCACCCGGCGCCGGCCGACTTCGGCGCGCGCTTCGCGCTGGGCATCGCCCTGAACGTCGGCTTTGTCGCCGTCGAAGCGTTTTTCGGCTGGCGTGCCGACTCGCTGGCGCTGCTGGCCGACGCCGTGCACAACCTGGGCGACGTCGGCGCGCTGGCGCTGGCCTGGGCGGCGCTGGCGGCGGCGCGGTTGCGCGCCAGCGACCGTCACACCTTCGGCTGGCAGCGGGCGTCGATTCTGGCGAGTTTCGTCAACGCCACGCTGCTGCTGCTGCTCATGGGGGCGCTGGCGTGGGAGGCGGCCTCGCGCCTGGTTCACCCACAGCCGGTGGACGAGTGGCCGGTGCTCGTCGTCGCCGCCGTAGGCATCGGTATCAACGGCGCCACCGCCTGGCTGTTCGCCTCCGGCGCCAAAGGCGACCTCAACATCCGCGGCGCCTTCCTGCACATGGCCGCCGACGCGCTGGTGTCGCTGGGCGTGGTCGTCGGTGCGCTGGTCGTGCTCGCCACCGGCTGGATGTGGCTGGACCCGGCGATTTCGCTGGCGATCGCCGCAGTCGTGGTCTGGGGAACGTGGTCGCTGCTGGCGCAGTCGGTGCATCTGCTGTTCGACGGCGTGCCGCAGGCGGTCGAACTGGCGGCGGTGCGCCGCGGGCTGCTCGGGCTGCGCGATGTGGTCGCGCTGCACGATCTGCACGTCTGGGCGCTGTCGACCTCCAAAATCAGCCTGACGGCGCATCTGGTGGTGCGCAGCGGCGCCGACGCCCAGACCCTGCTGCACCAGGCCGAGCACTTGCTGCACGACGAATTCGACATCACCCACGTCACGCTTCAGATCGAATCGGAAGACTACGCCGCGCACTGCGCGCTGGCGGGTGCGTCGGCCTGCGGCGGCGCGGTGCGGCCTGGCACGGCGGCAGCCGGCAGGGCTTGATGCCGATCAGCCTGCCGCCGCGCCCGCGGGTCAAACGCCACAGGGACTTGCCCCGTCTTGCCAAGGGCGCGGGGCGGCATTAGGGTTGTGTCCAAGCGGATGTGCGGCCTGGGGCCGCATGCCGATGACTCCACTGCCTGCGATGAACCCGATTCCCGCCCCGCTGCCTGCTGCCGCGTCGCCGACTGCGCCGATCCCGCTATCGCCCGGTGGCGGGGCGGACGGCGGCAGCGCACCGCTGCGCGCCGTGCGGCTGGGCATCGACACCCACCATGAGCCGGTGGTCGTGCTGCGCGCCGACTCCGCCGTGTGCCGTGCCGAGGGCTTCGAGGCGCACGCGCGCATCGAGGTCATCGGCCCGCAGCGCAGCATCATCGCCACGCTCAACATCCTCACCGCCGGGGATCTGCTGCAGCCCGACCAGGCCGGCTTGTCCGAGTCGGCCTGGCGGCGGCTGGACCTGCAGCCGGGCGACGCGCTGCGCTTTCGTTACGCCCAGCCCAGCGACAGCATGAGCCATGTGCGCGCCAAAATCTACGGCCAGCACCTCGGCGAGGGCCAGTTCGACGCCATCATCGGCGACATCGTCGCCGGGCGGCTGTCCAATGTCGAAATCAGCGCGTTTCTCGTCGCCTGCGCCGGCGGGCGGATGTCGGCGGCCGAAGTCACCGGGCTGACGCGGGCGATGGTGCAGGCCGGCAGCCGCCTGAGCTGGGCGCATCCGCTGGTGGTCGACAAACACTGCATCGGCGGGCTGCCGGGCAACCGCACCACGCCCATCGTCGTGCCCATCGCCGCCAGCCTCGGCCTGGTCATGCCCAAAACCAGTTCGCGCGCCATCACCTCGCCCGCGGGCACCGCCGACACCATGGAAACCCTCACCCGCGTCGATCTCAGCCTTGAGGCCATGCGCCGCGTGGTCGAGGCCGAAGGCGGCTGCATGACCTGGGGCGGAGCGATGAACATGAGCCCCGCCGACGACCTGCTCATCCGGGTCGAGCGCACGCTGGACCTCGACAGCGAAGGGCAGCTCGTCGCTTCGGTGCTGTCGAAAAAAATCGCCGCCGGATCGACCCACGTGGTCATCGACATTCCCACCGGGCCGACGGCCAAGGTGCGCAGCCAGGACGACGCGCTGTCGCTGCTGCGCGCGTTGCAGGCCACGGCGCACGCCGTCGGGCTGAAGCTGCACGGCATCATCAGCGACGGCACGCAGCCTGTGGGCCGCGGCGTCGGCCCGGCGCTGGAGGCACACGACGTGCTCGCTGTGCTGCAGAACCGCGCCGACGCCCCCGACGACCTGCGCCAGCGCGCGCTGCAGGTTGCCGCTGCGGTGGTCGAGCTGGGTGGGCTGGGCAGGGGGCAGGCAGCGCACGATCTGGCCGCCGCCGCGCTGGCCGACGGCCGCGCCTGGCGCAAATTCCAGGCGATCTGCCGCGCGCAGGGCGGGCTGCGCGAGCCGGGGGTGGCGCCGTTCACCCACCCGGTGGCCGCCGGGCAAAGCGGCCGTGTGGCCCGCATCGACAACCGGCTGCTGGCGCGCGCGGCCAAGCTCGCCGGCGCGCCGCACGCCAAAACCGCCGGGCTGTGGCTGGCGGTGCACGTGGGCGACCGCGTCGAGCGCGGTCAGCCGCTGTTCGTGCTGCACGCCGAGTCGCGGGGCGAGATCGACTACGCGCTGGACTTCGTCGCCCGCCATCCGGCCATCGTCTACCTCGAGGAGTGAACATGCCCCAGTCCGCGGGTGCGCTGCCCGTTGCCGCTGCCACGGCCCCGCTGTTGCTCTACCCCATGCCGGGCAATGCGGCGCGGGCGCAGGCCATGGCCGATGCGCTGCCGCCGCGGCAGGCCGTGCGTCTCATGGCATGCGAGGTGCACACGTTTCCCGATGGCGAAACCCTGGTGCGCGTGCAGCCACCCGATCCGGGCGGCATCGCCGTGCTGGTGTGTACGCTCAACGATCCGGATCCGCGCACCGTGCCGCTGCTCATGGCTGCGGCCACGCTGCGCGAGCTTGGCGCGGCGCAGGTCGGGCTGGTGGCGCCCTACCTGGCGTATATGCGGCAGGACATGCGCTTTGCCCCCGGGCAGACGGTGTCGGCGCGGGTGTACGCCCGGCTGCTCAGCGCACATCTGGACTGGCTGCTCACCGTCGATCCGCACCTGCACCGCATTCACGACCTGGGCGAGATCTACACCCTGCGCAGCCGCGTGTTGCACGCCGCGCCGCGCCTGGCGGAGTGGATCGCCGCGCATGTTCCTGCGCCGCTGATCATCGGCCCTGATGGCGAGAGCGCACAGTGGGCCGCCGACGTCGCCGCCCGCGTCGACGCCCCCGTGATCGTGGTGCAAAAAACCCGGCTGGGTGACACCGACGTGCGCTCGACCATCCCCGACCTGCACCGCTACCCGGGCCGCACCCCGGTGCTGCTCGACGACATCATCAGCACCGGCCGCACCCTCGTGGCCGCCCTCGACCACCTGCGCGCAGAAGCAGCCACCACCCCGCCGCCGGGCCGCCCCAAGGCGGGGTGCGCCCCCTTGGGGGGCAGCGCAGGCGAAGCCGCAGCGTGGGGGCACACCACCCCGCCGCCGGGCCGTCCCAAGGCGGGGTGCGCCCCCTTGGGGGGCAGCGTAGGCGAAGCCGCAGCGTGGGGGCACACCACCCCGCCACCCGTCTGCGTTGCCGTGCATGGGCTGTTTGCTGGCGATGCGCTGCAGGCGCTGCGCGCTGCCGGCGCGGCGCGCATCGCCGTGGCCGACACCGTCAGCGGCGTGGAGGCGCCGGGGGTGGACGTCATCTCCCTCGATGCCGACCTCGCCGCGGCAGTGCTGGAGCTCACCGCCGGCGGGGACGGCGCGCCGGCGCAGGGAGTGAGGCCATGATCCGCCTGTCGTGCCACGGTGCGGCCAAGCAGGTCACCGGCTCGTGCCACCTGATCGAAACCGGGCAGGCGCGGGTGCTCGTAGACTGCGGACTGTTCCAGGGCGGGCACGAACTCGCCGAGGAAAACGCGCAGGACTTCGGCTTCGACCCCGCCGGGATCGACGTGCTGCTGCTCACCCATGCCCACCTCGACCACTGCGGACGCATCCCGCTGCTGGTCAAGCGGGGTTTCCGCGGCCGCATTTTGTGCACCGCGCCGACGCGCGAACTGGCCCGCCTGGTGCTGATCGACGCCGCCGGGCTGCAGGAGGAAGATGCACGCCGGGCCGAACGCCACGCGCGCCACCGCGACGAACCGCCGCCGCAGCCGCTGTACACCCTGGCCGACGCCTTCCATAGCCTGGACTTTTTCGACGGTGCCGCCGCCTACGGCGAGCCGATCGACGTCGCCGCCGGCGTGCGCGCCACCTTTTGCAACGCCGGGCACATCCTCGGCTCGGCGTCCATCCTGCTCGAATTGCGCGATGGCGACAGCAGGCGCACGGTGTATTTTTCCGGCGACATCGGCAACCCCGGCCGTCCGTTGCTCGACGACCCGCAGCCGCCGCCCGTGCCGCCCGATTACGTGGTGATGGAAACCACCTACGGCGACCGCGACCACCGGCCGTGGGCGGCCTCGGTCGACGAGCTGATCGCCGCCATCGCCGCCACCCATGCCCGCGGCGGCAACGTCATCATTCCCACCTTCGCGCTGGAACGCGCGCAGGAAGTGCTGTACGCGCTGTCGCTGGGCATGGACCAGGGGCGGCTGCCGCGGCACCTCACCGCCTTTCTCGACTCGCCGATGGCGATTTCCGCCACCGAGATTTTCACCCGCTACCCCGACGCGCTGCGCCAGAGTTTCGCCCAGCGCCTGCAGAGCAACGACCCGTTCGCCCTGCCCGGACTGCGCATGACGCGCGATGCCGCCGAGTCGATGGCGATCAACGCCATCCGCGGCGGCGTGGTCATCATGGCCGGCTCGGGCATGGCCACCGGCGGGCGGGTGCGGCACCATCTGCGGCACAACCTGTGGAACGCCGCGGCCAGCGTGATTTTCGTCGGTTACGCCGCCGAAGGCACGCTGGCGCGGCTGATCATCGACGGCGCCCGGCACGTGCGTCTGTTCGACGAAGACATCCAGGTGCGCGCGCAGATCCACACCATCAACGGCTTTTCCGCGCACGCCGGGCAGAGCGAACTGCTGGCCTGGCTGGCGCGCTGCGGCAAACCGCGCAAGGTGTTTCTGGTCCACGGCGATGACGACCGCGGCATGCGCGTGTTCAGCGAGCAGTTGCAGCAGCGCGGCGTGCCGTGGCAAATCCCGGGAATGGGCGAGCCGATCCTGTTGCGCTGACATTTGGTTGCACATCCGCCGCGCGGCGGGCGCTGGCGGGTGATCTGCGTCAAACGGTCGCTGCGTGCAGCGCAGCAGACTTTGCGCATCATCAACCCTTGCCGCGCTGATTGGAGAGCCATCGATGAGCCGCCGTCGTCTTGCCGTCGTCGCCCCGCTTGCCGTGCTGCTGATCGCCGTCGCCGTGGTCTGGCTGTGGCCTCCGGCGCACCGCTGGGTGTTCGGCCCGGGGCCGGAGGCGAACCAGATCGTGGTCAGCGGCAATATCGAGGCGCATCAGAGCGTGCTGAGTTTCAGTAACGTGCAGGCGCCGATCACCGAACTGCCGTTCGACGAAGGCAAATCGGTCACCGCAGGCACCGTGTTGGCGCGGGTGGACGACCGCGTCTACGCGCAGCAGCTGGCGATCGACCAGGCGGCGTGGGTGGCGGCACAGCGGCAGGTCACCGTCGCCGAAAGCAATTTGGCCGCGGCGCGCAGCACCGTGGCCAGCGACCGGCTCGATCTGGCGGAAAAGCAGCGCGATCTGGCGCGCGACGAGGCCCAGCTCGCCTCCGGCGCCGTGTCGCGCCAGACGGTCGATCTGGCCCAGACCGCGGCAGGCCAGTCGGCCGCCGTGCTGGCGCGCGACCAGGCGCTGGTCAGGGTGGCGGCCGACAACATCGCGCTGGCGCAGGCCAACCTCGAAACCGCGCAGTCGCGTGTCGCGCTCGACCGCGTGACCCTGTCGTACACCACGCTGCGCGCGCCGTTCAGCGGGGTGCTCGCCGTGCGCCAGGCCGAGCTCGGTGAGCTCGCCGGCCCGGGAGTGGCCATTTTCACCCTCGACGACCTCGACCATGTCTGGCTGCGCGCCTACGTCAACGAGCCCGACATCGGCCGCATCCGCCTGGGTGAGGATGCGCGGGTGACGACCGACGCCTTCCCTGGCCAGGTGTTTCACGGGCGCATCGGTTTCATCGCCTCGCAGGCCGAGTTCACGCCCAAGACCGTGCAGACGCACGCCGAGCGCGTGACCCTTGTGTACCGCATCCGCATCGACATCGACAATCCGACGCATGCGTTGCTGCCGGGCATGCCCGCCGATGCCACCCTGGCGCTGCTGCCTCCGAGCCGATGACTACCAGCAGCAATGAAACGGCCGTGCGGGTGCAGGCACTGGCCAAGCGCTTCGGCGCGGTACAGGCCGTGCGCGATGTCTCGCTGAGCGTGCAGCGCGGGGAGATTTTCGGCCTGGTCGGGCCCGACGGCGCGGGCAAGACCACCACGCTGCGCATGCTCGCCGGGGTGCTGCAGCCCGACGCCGGCAGCATCGAACTCGACGGGGTGGACGTGCTGCGCAACGCCGAGGCAGCCAAGCTGCACCTGAGCTATATGCCGCAGCGCTTCGGTCTGTACGACGACTTGACCATTGCGGAGAACATTTTTTTCTACGCCGAACTGTTCGGCATTCCCCGCCGCCAGCGCCTGCAACGTAGCAAGGAACTGCTCGACGCCGCCGGTCTGGCCGGGTTCGAGCGCAGGCGTGCCGGCCAGCTTTCCGGCGGCATGAAGCAAAAGCTCGGCCTGGTCTGCGCGCTCATCCACACCCCGCGGGTGCTGCTGCTCGACGAGCCGACCACCGGGGTCGATCCGGTGTCGCGGCGCGATTTCTGGGCGATTCTTTATGGCTTGCGGGAACAGGGTGTGACCATCGTCATGGCCACGGCGTACATGGACGAAGCCGAGCGCTGCACCCGTCTGGCGTTGTTTCACGCCGGTGAGGTGCGCTACTGCGACACCCCGGCACGCCTCAAGGCGGCGATGCCCGGCGCGCTGCTCGCCGTCAGCGCCGCACCGCCGGGCGCGCTGCGCGACGTGCTCGCGGCCCAGCCCGGCGTGCTCGGCGTGCTGCTCATGGGCGACCGCGTGCACGTGCGCGTGGACGACGCGGCACAGCGCACGCCGCAACTGCAGGCGGTTTTGCGCGCGCACGACCTGGGCAGTGCCCGTATCGATCCGGCCGAGCCGGGGATCGAGGACGTGTTCGTCGCCCTGCTGTCGGCGCCCGACACTGCCGCTGCAGGTTCTACCCAGCCCGCAGGCGCGCAGGCCGAACACGGCGCGGAGCACGCCGCCAGCGCAGAGCTCAAGCGATGAGCGCCTCCGCCCCCCCGTCCATCGCCGTTGAAGCGCGCCGCCTCACCCGGCGTTTTGGCGAGTTCGTCGCGGTCGATCATCTCGATCTGTCGATCGACCGCGGCGAGGTCATGGGCTTCATCGGCCCCAACGGCGCGGGCAAGTCCACGACCATCCGCATGTTCTGCGGTCTGCTGCCGCCGAGCGAGGGGCAGGCCATGGTCGCCGGATTCGACGTCGCCACCCAGTCGCAGCAGGTGCGCGAACACATCGGCTACATGTCGCAGAAATTCTCGCTCTACGGCGACCTGACCGTGGCGGAGAATCTGCGGTTTTTCGGCGGGATCTACCGCGTGCCGCAGCGCGAGATGGCGCAGCGCCTGGCCTACGTGCTGGACATGGCCGGGCTGCAGGGACGCGACGATGCGCTGGTGGCCACGCTGGCCGGGGGCTGGAAGCAGCGGCTGGCGCTGGGCTGTGCCATTTTGCACCGCCCGCCTGTGCTGTTTCTCGACGAACCGACCTCGGGGGTCGAACCGCAGGCGCGGCGGCAGTTCTGGGATTTGATCCACCAGCTGGCCGCAGACGGCGTAACCATTCTGGTGTCGACGCATTACATGGATGAGGCCGAGTATTGCAACCGCATCGCGCTGATCGACCGCGGCAGGCTGGTGGCCATGGGCACACCCGGAGAGCTACGCACCCGCGGGCTGGGTGGCCCGCTGTGGGAGTTGCAGTGCGCCCCGCTGGGGGCGGCGCTTGCCGTGCTGCAACAGGCACAAGGTGTGGTCGATGCCGCCATTTTCGGTGACAGGCTCCATGTCGTCGCCGGCCCAGGCGGCCTGACGGCGCAGGCGCTGGGCGCGCTGCTGCAGGCGCACGGCGTGCAGCTCGTCTCGGCCCGCGCGGTGACGCCCAGCCTGGAAGACGTGTTCGTCCGCCTGGTGGCGCGCGGACAGGAAACGAGGCCGGCGACATGAAACTGCGACGGCTGCTGGCGATGGCGTACAAGGAGACGCTGCAGATCTGGCGCGATCCGCGCAGTCTGGCGATCGCGCTGATCATGCCGCTGATGCAAATGGGCCTGCTCGGCTACGGCGTGAGCCTGGACATCAAGCAGGTGCCGCTGTGCGTCTACGACCAGGAAAACAGCCAGCTCAGCCGCGCCATCGTCAGCCGCTTCGACGCCGGGGGCTGGTTTGCCACTACCCGCGTGCTGCACAGCCAGGCCGACGTGCGTGCGGCGATGGACGCGGGCACGTGCATCGGCGCCGTGGTCATCCCGGTGGACTTTTCGCGCCAGCTCGCCAGCACGGGCACGGCGTCGATCCAGGCGGTGTTCGACGCCACCGACGTCAATACGACGAATATCGCGCAAGGCTATCTGCAGGGCGTGGTGGCGCAGATCAACGCGCAAATCCAGGCGCAGTGGCAGGCGGCGCACGGCGTGAGCGCGTCACAGCTCGGGCAGGTCGATCTGCAGCCGAGCACGTGGTTCAACCAGACGCTGGACAGCCGCAATTTCATCATCCCCGGCGTGGTCGCCGTCATCCTCGCACTGGTCGGCGCGCAGCTCACCTCGCTGACCGTGTCGCGCGAATGGGAGCGCGGCACGATGGAACAGCTCATCTCCACCCCGGTCACGGCGCTGGAAGTCATGCTCGGCAAGCTGCTGCCGTATTTCGTCATCGGCATGGCCGATGCCGCCATCTGCCTGACGCTGGCGGTGTACTGGTTCGGCGTGCCGTTCCGCGGCAGCGTACTCACCCTGTTTGCCGCCACGGCGCTGTTCAGCCTGGTGATCCTGGGCATCGGCTACCTGATTTCGGTGCGCATCCGCAGCCAGCTCGCCGCCAGCCAGGTGGCGCTGTACGTCACCCTGCTGCCGACCACGCTGCTGTCGGGCTATACCTTCCCCATCGACCAGATGCCCAAGCCGATCCAGGCGCTGACCCTCGTCGTCTACCCGCGCTACTACGTCACCATCTTGCGTGGCATTTTCCTCAAGGGCAGCACGCTGGCGGATCTGTGGCAGCCGCTGCTCGGTCTGGTGATATTTGCCGTGGTCATCGTCTGGCTGGCGGCGCGCGCGTTCCACAAATGCCTGGACTGAACCATGTTCGAGCGCCTGCGCGTCATGCTGATGAAGGAGTTTTTGCAGATCCGCCGCGATCGCACTGCCGTCATGCGCATGATCGTGCCGCTGGTCATCCAGATGCTGGTGTTCGGCTACGCCGCCACGTTCACCGTGCACCATGTGGCCACCGTCGTGCTCGACCTGGACCAGAGCCAGGCCAGCCGCAGCCTGGTGTCGCACTTCGTCGCCTCCGGTCGGTTCGACGTCGTGGCCACGGCACGCGACAGCGCCGAGGTCCAGCGGGACATCGACGACAACGTCGCTGCGATCGCCGTGGTCATCCACGCCGGGTTCGAGCGCGACTTGAGCAACGGCCGCAGCGCTCCGTTGCAGATCATCGTCGACGGCACCAATTCCAACACGGCGCTGATTGCGCTGGGCTACATCAGCCAAATCGTTGCGCAGTTTTCCGCCGAGCAGGCCGCCCGCCTGCTGCCGCCGCACTCCAGCCTGGCGGCGCCGCAAATCGGCGTCAGCCTGCAGACGGTGCCGTGGTTCAACCCCGGGCTGGACGACACCTGGTTTTTCATCCCCGGGGTCATTGGCAGCCTGACGCTGCTGCAGGTCGTCAGCCTCACGGCGTTCGCCATCGTGCGCGAACGCGAAGTCGGCACGCTCGAACAGATCATGGTCAGCCCGATCCGGCCGGTGGAATTCATTCTCGGCAAAACCGTGCCGTTTTTCCTCATCGGCCTGGGCGACATCGTGCTCGTCAGCACCATCGGCATCGGCTGGTTTCGCGTGCCGTTCGTCGGCGATCCGCTGGTCATGCTCGCCGGGTCGGCGCTGTTTCTGCTCGCCGCCGTCGGCATGGGGCTGCTGCTGTCCACCTACTCGAAGACGCAGCAGCAGGCGTTCGCGCTCAATTTCTTTTTCGTCAACCCGTTTTTCATCCTGTCGGGATTCGCCTTCCCCATCGCCGCCATGCCCAGGCTGCTGCAATGGTTCACGCTGATCAACCCGCTGCGGTATTTCCTGGTCATCATCCGTGCGGTGTTCCTCAAAGGCGTCGGGTTTGCCGTGCTCTGGCCCGATCTGGCGGCGCTGGCGGCACTGGCTGCGGTCATGCTCACCATCAGCGTGCTGCGTTTCAGATCCTCGCTGCAGTCGTGAGCGCGCGAACGCCCGCATACGGCTGTTGCAAAGCGTTGCGTCCGGCGCAAACAAACCACACACTGCAGCAAACTGCGCAGTTTACAACGGCAACATCGTCGCTTTCCACGGTGTTGCCATGTCGATTTCCGCGCTCGTTTCCTCTGCTTCCGCGTCCACCGGATCGCAAACCGTCAACCCATTCCGGCAATTGCGCCAAGACTTCCAGGCGCTGGGCAGCGCGCTGCAGTCGGGCAATCTCGGCGCGGCGCAAAGCGCCATGAGCAGCCTGCAGCAGGCACAGCAGAGCCTGCCCGCGCCGCCGAGCACCATGGTGTCGCTGCAGGGTGGGACGGGATCGGGGTCGATCGGCGGCGAAATGTCCACCTTGGCCGCCGACCTGCAATCGGGCAATCTGTCGGCGGCGCAAAGCGCGTACCAGCAGATCCAGTCGCAGATGCAGCAGGCGCAAGGTGCCGCGCACCACGGCGGGCATGGCGGGCACCACGGCGGGGGGCTTGGTGCCTTGCTCGGCGCCTCTGCCTCGTCGTCGACGGGCTCGACCTCCAGTGGCAGCGCGCTCGACAGTCTGCTCGGCTCGCTGAGTGTGTCCTCTAGCACATCAGGGGCAAGCTCGGGGGCGGTGTCGTCCTCGCCGCTGCAGACGGCGCTGACGCAGTTGATCCAAAGCCTGCAAAACGTCGACAGCGTGCTGAGCGCAGGCGGCGCGGGTGTCAACCTCAGCGTATGAGGCGCTGCGCCGGCGAGGACGGCTCATGGCGTTCGACTTCGACCCCACGCAGCGCACGCTGCGCACACCGCGGCTGCTGCTGCGCCCGCTGACTGCTGCCGACGCACCCGCGCTGCTGCGGATTTACGGCGACGCCGACGTCACGCGGTTTTACGAACTCGACACCCTGAGCACGCTGGCGCAGGCCGAGGCGGTGCTGCAAATGTTCCTGCAGCACCACGACCGTTTCCTGCTCGTCGATCCGGCCAGCCAGGACGGCATCGGCACCTGCGGTCTGTTCATGTGGGAGCGGCAAAGCCGCATGGCGTCGTTGGGTTACGACCTGGCGCGGCCGTACTGGGGCCGTGGGCTGATGCGCGAGGCGGCGCTGGCCGTGCTGGCATACGGCTTCGCGGTCAAGGATCTCAACCGCATCAATGCCCTGGTGGCCGTGGGCAACGAGCGCTCGCGGCGGTTGTTGCGCGCACTGTGCTTTCGCGAAGAGGCGCTGTTGCGCCAGTTTTCCTACTGGAAGGGTGAGTTTCACGACATGCACCTGCTCGGCCTGCTGCGCGGCGATGTCGCGCCGCAGGCCGGGGAAGGTGACAGCCGCATGGCCGCCTGAAAGTCCAGGGGCAGCGTCCGCTGCGCGGCGCGGCCGGTCCACCGCGCGCAGACTTGGGTATCCTGCATGCTGCGTCGCCCATGCCCCTGCCCGATGTCCGCTCCCGTCGATTCTTTGCGCCAGCCTGCCGCCGAGCCGCAGGCGGTGTCGGCTTGGGCGGTGTTTGGCAACCGGCGCATCGCCGCGGTGCTGCTGCTGGGGTTTTCGTCCGGGCTGCCGCTGGCGCTGACGGCCGGCACCCTGCAGGCCTGGCTGACGGTCGAGGGGCTGAGCCTGAAGGCCATTGGTTTTGCCACCCTGGTCGGGCAGGCGTATGTGTTCAAGTTCCTGTGGTCGCCAGCGATGGACCGCTTCAGCGTGCCGCTGTGGGGGCGCTGGCTGGGGCGGCGGCGCGGCTGGCTGCTGCTGGCGCAACTCCTGCTGGCTGGCACGCTGGCGCTGATGGCGGCCGTCGGCGTGCCCGGTCCCGATCAGGCCGCCGCCTGGCCGGCGCTGGTGCATGCCGCCGAGCGTCTGGGGGTCGATGCCGCCAGCGCGCGCGCGCTGCCGCTGATCGTGCTGGCAGTGGCCGTGGCGTTTTTTTCCGCGTCGCAGGACATCGTCATCGACGCCTACCGCACCGATGTGCTGCCCGCCGAGGAGCGCGCCGCCGGTGCGGCGGTGCTGGTGCTGGGGTACCGGCTGGCGATGATCGTCTCCGGCGGCCTGGCGCTGTGGCTGGCCACGGACGTCACCGGCTGGCGCGGGGTGTACGCGCTGATGGCCGGTTTGATGCTGCTGCTGACCCTGGCCACGCTCTGGGCACCGCACCCGCCGCCGCACGCACGGCCGCCGCGCACGCTGCGTGATGCCGTGGTGCTGCCGCTGCGCGAGTTTTTCCACCGCGACGGTGCCTGGCTGCTGCTGGCCGCCATCGTGCTGTATAAACTCGGCGACGCTTTCGCCGGCGCGCTGTCGACGACGTTTCTCATCCGCGGCGCCGGGTTCAGCCCGGCGGACGTGGGCCTGATGAACAAAAGCATGGGTCTGGCTGCGACCATGCTCGGCGCCCTGCTCGGTGGCGCGCTGCAGGCGCGGCTGGGGCTGTGGCGCTCGCTGCTGCTGTTCGGCGTGCTGCAGGGCGTGTCGAATCTGGCGTACTGGATGCTGGCGGTGACGCCCAAAAGCCTGCTGCTCATGGGGGCGGCCGTCGGCGTGGAAAATCTCACCGGCGGCATGGGGACGGCGGCGTTCGTCGCGCTGCTGTCGGCGTTGTGCGATGCGCGCTTTTCCGCCACGCAGTTCGCGCTGCTGTCGGCGCTGTCGGCTGTCGGCCGCGTATACGTCGGCCCGGCCACGGGGTTCCTGGTCGATGCGCTGGGCTGGCCGGCGTTCTACCTGTTCACCGTGGCTGCCGCCGTGCCCGGCGTGGTGCTGATCTACTGGCTGCGTGGGCCGATTGCCGCGCGTGACGTCAGCCCGCAGCAGGGGCAGTTCAGCCAGGGTTAAGCCCGCGCCGCTCCAATGGCGCTACTCACAGGAGAATGCTCATGGCAGACAGCGATCACGCGCTGCAACTGGGCCGCGAGGCCCGGCTGTTCGTGCGTCACTATCAAAACGGCGTGCTTTCCACCCTGTCCAAGCGGCTGGGTGGCTTCCCGTTCGGCTCGGTGTCGCCCTATGTGCTCGACCACGAGGGCCACCCGGTGATCCTCATTTCGACGCTGGCCGAACACACCAAGAATCTCGATGCCGACGACCGTGCCAGCCTCATCGTCCATCCGTGCGCCGAGGACATGCAGGCCGCAGGCCGTGTCACCCTGGTCGGGCGGGCGCAGCGCCTGCCGGACAAGGCCGGCTTCGGTACGCGCTATCTGCGCTACCTGCCGCAGGCCGAAGGCTATTTCGCCATGCACGATTTCCACTTCTACCGCCTGGTCGTCGAGGACGTGCGCTACATCGGCGGCTTCGGCAAGATCCACTGGATCCGCCCCGAGCGCTACGCGCCGCCGCCCGCGCCGGCGCTGGCCGCCGCCGAAGACGCCATCCTCGCGCACATGAACGCCGACCATGCGCACAACCTGCGCGACTACTGCCGCCACGTGCACGGCGTGCAGCCGCAGCAGGTGCAGATGGTCGGCATCGATTGCGACGGCTTCGACGTGCGCGCCGACGGCCATGTGCTGCGCATCGACTTTGCCGCGCCGGTCACCGATGCGCAGGCCGCCCGCGCCGCGCTGGTCGAACTCGCGCAGGCGGCGCGCGCCGCCGCCCCGGCGTGAAGCCGCGGCCTGCAAAAAAACGCCGCCGCCCGTAGGATGAGTCTTTGCCGCTGCGGCAAAACGCCGCAGCGCCTTCCCTGGAGACTCGACGATGAAACTGTATTTCAGCCCCGGCGCCTGCTCGCTGTCGCCGCACATCGTGCTGCACGAACTCGGCCTGCCGTTCGACACCGTGCAGGTCGACCTGAAAACCAAAAAAACCGCCGACGGGCGTGACTTCCGCACCATCAACCCCAAGGGCTATGTGCCCACGCTCGAACTCGACGACGGCACCATCCTCACCGAGGGCCCGGCGATCGTGCAATACCTGGCCGACCGCAAACCCGAGCTGCACCTGGCGCCGGCCAACGGCACGCTGGCGCGCTACCAGCTGCAGGAATGGCTGAACTTCATTTCCACCGAGTTGCACAAGCAGTTCAGCCCGCTGTTCAACCCGGCGTCCAGTGCGGAGCTCATCGCCGCGCAAAAGCAGCGGCTGGCCGAGCGTTTCGCCCTGATCGCGCAAACACTGGACAAACAGGACTGGCTGCTGCCGCAGGGCTTTTCGGTGGCCGATGCCTACCTCTACACCGTGATGAGCTGGGCGGGGTACGTCGGCGTGGATCTGTCGCCCTGGCCCGCGCTGGCGCGGTACAAGGCGCGCATGGAGGCCCGCCCCGGCGTGGCCGCGGCGCTGGCTGCCGAGCGCAACGCCAAGAAAGCCGGCTGAAGGTCTGCCGCTCAAAACGGCGCGCCGAACACCGCCCACACCCCCGAGGCGATGGTCGGCAGCGCCAGCACGATGTTCACCGACGACAGCAGGCGGATATGCCCGGCCTGGGCGCACGCCGCCGTCCAGTCGCCGCGCTGTACCGCCGCGCGCATGCGCAAAAACGGCACGAAAAAGATATACAGCGCCAGCAGCACCATGACGCTGCCGAGCACCACCATCACCCATTGCGCGGCACCGAGCACGCCAAAACCGCCGTGCAAAAACACCATGCCGTAGCCGGTGACGACCAGCGCGGCGCCCGCGCCCCAGATGGCGGCAAAAAAATTGCGGAACAGCACGTAGAGCAATTGCGCGCGCGGCTGCGCCTGCACCAGCGCGCGGCGCAACAGCGGGGCGAGAAAGCCGTCGAGAAACACGATGCCGCCGATCCACAGCACCACGGCGAGCAGGTGGACGAATTGGGCGATGGCGTTCCAGTTCATGGCAGCAGGCAGGCAGACAGGTCTTATTTCAACAGACTGCAGCGCCGCGTGGCTTGACGCGCCGCAGTGCACGTGCCGGCCGGGCAGGTCGCGCCGCTGCGCCACAATGTGTACATGTCCGCCGTCTCCGCCTTCACCGCCAGCCGCCTGCGGCCGTTGCTGCCGCTGAGCGGCGCGGTCGTGTGCTGGCTGCTGCAATACGCCAGCGTGCAGCGCGCGTCGCCGCAGGTGGCGCCGCTGTTTCAGGCCAGCGTGGCCGTGGCCTGGGCCATGCTGCTGCTTTGGCTGTGGACACGCTGGCGCGGCATTGCGCTGTTCGCGCAGGGCACGTCGCTGCTGGCGGCGCTGCGCGGCGGCGTGCTGTTCACCCTGCAATGGGCCTGCCTGTACCTGGCGGTCGATCGCCTGCCGCTGTGGCTGGTCGCGGCGAGTTTCGCGCTGGCGGCGC
This sequence comes from Pseudomonadota bacterium, assembly GCA_021799355.1. GTDB lineage: Bacteria > Pseudomonadota > Gammaproteobacteria > Burkholderiales > Burkholderiaceae_C > Thiomonas. Next base: position 3,286 of record JAJZAQ010000041.1, on the reverse strand, counting down.
TGCTGGTGGTGCGCTGGCCCGAGGCCCTGCATCCGGCGGTGTTCAAACTCACCGCCCTGGCCGGCATGCTGCCGCTGGCGGCCTGGTCGTGGGCGCAGGGACGGACCACGCCCTGGCTGCTGACGCTGCTGGCGGCGGGGTGTCTGGCTGCGGGTCTGCCGCAGTCGCCGCGCGCAGCGGACGGGCCGCACGCGCTGCTGCGCTGGCGCTTTTACCAGCTCTGCGTCGCCGCGCTGCTGTTGCCGCTGCTGGCCGTGGCCTTCAGCCCGAGCTGGACGTTCGACCCCGGCGCGGCGGCGCTGGGCGCCATGCTGCTGCAGGCGGTGTGCGGCGGGCTGGTGTTTGCGTTTTTGCTCTGCCGCATCACCACACACCCGGAATGAAGCGGCGGGTGCGGCGCATGTAGTCGGCATACTGCGGCCAGACCGCGCGCAGCAGGCGTTCCTCCATCGCCGCCTTGAAATTCAGCACCAGGCACAGCGCCAACCATAGCGCCCATTGCACCGCGCCGTGCGCGGCCACGGCCACCCCGGCCATGAACAGCAGCAGCGCGACATACATCGGATGGCGCACCCAGCGGTAGGGGCCGGTGGTCACCAGATGCGCCCCCGGTCGCGGTTCGGGCACGATGTTGAAATTCCCCGGGCGGTTGTGCCAGAACACCCACAGCGTCAGCGCCACGCCCAGGGCGAGCAGCAGCAGCGCCGGCCAGGTGCGGCTCCAGTGCGGCGCCGGCCAGACGAGCATCAGCGCCAGCAGGGTGAATTGCGCCGCGACCCACAGCCGCGACACGGTGTGCGTGCGCATGCCCGGCGTCACCAGCGGCGTTTGCGCACGTTGCGCAGGAATTCGTCGAGGATCGGGGTGCAGTCGAGCAGCGCCGGGTTCGACGGGTGGTGAAACTCGGGGTGCCATTGCAGCCCGAGCAGAAAGTTGCGCCCCGTGCCGCGCAGCGCTTCGATCACCCCGTCGTCGGGGCAGACGGCGTCCACCGCGAGATCGCGTCCGAGGGTGCGCACGGCCTGGTGGTGCACCGACACCACGTGCAGGGTGGCTGGATCGACGTCCGGGTAGAGCCGGGCGAGCAGGCCGTCCTCGACGAACTGCACGGCGTGGTGATGCCGGTCGTAGGCATCGCTCAGATGCTGCACCGGGCCGGGTTTTTGCGTCGGCAGGTCCTGGTAGAGCGTGCCGCCGAGGGCGACGTTGATGAGCTGCGCGCCGCGGCAGATGCCCAGCACGGGTTTGCGCACTTCGATGAATTCGTGCAGCAGCTCCATTTCGTAGGCGTCGCGCACCGGGTCGCCGGCCCATTCGGGCTGCAGCGGTTCCTCGCCGTAGCTGTGCGGGCTCATGTCCGAGCCGCCCTGCAGGATCAGGCCGTCGAGCGCATCGGCGTAGTCCGACAGCCGGATATTGCTGCGCACGATGCCGCCGCCGGTGGCCACCGTGGGCACCATGAACACCAGCACGTCGCGCGACATCGCCCAGTGCGCCACCGACTGTTCCAGATATTGCAGGGTTTTGCTGCGCAGCCCCGCCTGCCCCGGCTGCGGGTGGTCGATGCGTGCGGAAATGCCGATTTTCAGCGGTTTGGTCGCCATGATGCGCCCCGGTTCAACGACAGACGGTGTGCATCTTAGGAGCCGCGGCTGTCTCGTGCATCAGTCGAACTCGAAGGTGTAGAACAGATCGATGGCGTTTTCCGTGCCGGTTTTGGCCTGCACCGACAGCCGCCTGCCGAGCTGGCGCTGGATGGTGAAAATGCTCGACACCCCGTCCAGGCCGCGGGAAAAGCTCACCAGGGTGTCGGCCGACAGCCGCTTGCTCAGCGTGACGATGGTGCTGCCGACCCCGCCAGTGGCGCCGCCGTTGGTCGTCGTGCCGCCGGCGGCGGTTTGCACGCTGATGCTGTCCAGCCCGAGGGCGTGCGCCAGCCGGGTTTGCAGCGGCAGGCCGTCCGCCGGGCCGAGCAGCGTGGCAGCCGCGGTTTGCAGCAGGCCGATGTCGGCGGCGCCGACCTGGTCGATCGGCTGGCCCAGCACCAGCCACGACAGGATCTGCGTGTCGGGCATCGCCGGGGTGGAGGTGAGCTTGACCTGCGGGCGTTGCGCCCTGCCGCCGATGGCCACGCCGACGTCGATGCCGCGGGGCAGGTTGGGGCGGGTGGCGGTGATGTTCAGCCCAGGGTTGTCCAGCGGGCCGGCAAAGTTGATGCGGCCCTGCGTGACCTGCAGCTGCTGGCCATACGCGGTGTACTCTCCCTTGACCACGTCGATGCTGCCGCTGGCCGTCGGCGGGGTGTCGCCGCCGGCGCGCACGCGCACGCTGCCGCCGAGCATTGCGTCCAGCCCCTGGCCGTAGAGGTGAAAGCGCGGGCCGAGGTGGAACGTGCCGTCGAAGCGCACGGCCTGCGGCATCGCCACCGCCGGCCGGGCCGCTGCCGGCGCCGTGCGGCCGGCGACGACCACGTCGCTGCTCAGCGCCGGGCCGCCCGTGCGCGGCAGGGCGATGTCGGCACGGTCGGCGGTGAGGTCGGAGGTCAGCGCCAGCACGCCCTCAGCCAGTCGAGCCTGCGCCCTGCCGCTGAGCACGAGCTGGCGGTCGGGGCGGTCGAGCACCTGCAGGTGCTCGGCGTCGAGTTGCACGGCAGCGCGCAGCGCACCGGCCTGCAGCCGAGCATCGCCGCTGGCGCTCAGCCGGCCGGCGCCGCCGTGCAGCAGCAGGCTGTCGAGCTGCAGGCGGTCGCCGGTGAACTGCGCGCGCAGCGTGCCGTCGCGCAGATCCAGCCCCTGCGCCGGCCAGGCCAGCCGCAGCGCGCTGCCGGTGAGGCTGCCGCTGAACTGCGGCTGCGCTACGCTGCCGCGGGCCTGCACCGCCAGCCGCAGCCGGCCTTCGGCGCGGTAGTCGGGGCCGAGCAGTGGGGCGGCCCAGGCCAGGCTGGGCATGTCGGCCCCGGCATCGAGCTGCAGCGGTGCGCTGCCGGCGATCCCCCAGGCCGTGCCACGGCGCGACAGCACGGTCTGCGCGCTGCCCTGCGCCGTGCCCATCGCCGTTTGCACCACGGCCTGCGCGCGCACGTGGTCGTCGCGGATGCTCAGGTCCAGCACCATCTGCCCCAGGCCGAGCGGCAGCTCGCCGTTGCGCGCCGGGGTCGCGCCGAACACCGCGTCGCACGTTGGCGCAAGGCGCACCCTGCCGTCTGCCGCTGCGGCGCTCGCCAGCCGCAGCGCGACATCACCGCCGTCGCGCTGCAGGTGGATGCGGCCGTTGAGCTGAGATCGGA
>JAJZAQ010000040.1 GCA_021799355.1 Pseudomonadota bacterium | reverse complement strand
AAAAAGCCCAATTGCTGCGCCACAGCGCCAGGGCCAGCCCGCCGCGGCGGCCGCGCGCGGCGAGTTTTGTCGCGCCGGCGCTGGAGTAGCGGTTCATTTTGTCGAGCACATCGTCCAGCGAGCGGTAGCTGATGTGCAGCAGATCGTGCCGCAGCTGCCCGACCGGCCCGCTGGTCTGCACCGATTCATGCACGATGTCGTCGGAAAACCGTGCCGTGCCGCGACGGAACAGCCGCACCACGCGGTCTGGATACCAGCCGCCGTGACGCATGAACTGGCCGCAATAGCTCGACAGACGGGGTATGGAAAAGGCATCGGGTGCGTCCGGCCGGGCGATGGCTTGGCGGATTTCGGCAGCGAGTTCCGCGCTGACGCGCTCGTCGGCGTCGACCGACAACACCCAGTCGAAACGCGCCAGGTCCAGCGCGCGGTTTTTTTGCGGTCCGTAGCCTTGCCAGTCCGTGCGCACCTGCACCCGCGCGCCGAGGCTGCGTGCGAGTTCGACCGTGCCGTCGGTACTGCCGCTGTCGACCACGATCACTTCGTCGCACCACGACAGCCCGGCGAGGCAATCGGCCAGGTTGTGTTGCTCGTTGCGCGTGATGAGGATGGCGGAGACGCGCGGCATCAGGCGGAGTCCCCGGTTCGGTGGACAAGGCCGTCGGCCTGCGCCGGCGGGAAGTCTTCTCCGGGCGTGGCATTCCATGCGGCGATGTCGCCCAAAGGAATGCTGGAGAACAGACCGTGGAAAGCACGTTTGAATTTGCCGCTGAACGTCGGCCGCGGAAAACATCGGCCCGCGTCGGCAGCGGTATGGCAATGCGCCTTGGCCAAGTAGTTGCGCATGAATTCGCCTTGGGTGATACCCCATTTGAGCGCGAACTCGCGCGAGCCGCGGTTTTTGCGGATGCGCCCGGTGCTGCGGCAGGCAAAGTGGTACAGCCGGCTGGCAGAGACGATGTCGAAGCGGCGGAAACCGGCGATCCACAGCTTGATGAGCAAATCGTCGTCCGAACTCATGCCAGGACTGAATTCCAGGCTGTACCCGCCGACCATGGTCCACCAGCGTTTGGCCACGAGCGTGGGTTGCGACGCCCGCCCGGGCATGTCCGGGCGTTGGACGTCGCGGTAGTGCCGCAGCAGCCCGGCGGCGTCGAAATCCGACGGACTGCGGCCGTGATCCTGCACGATCACCCGATCGTTTCCGGTCGGCGTGGGTTCGAGCAGCATGGACGACAGGAACAGCCGGTCATCGTCTGCGCTGCGGATTTTTTCCATCAGCGCGCTGTCCCACCCCGGGCAGCAGACCATGTCATCGTTCATGTACAGCAGCCAGTCGTGCGTGGCCATCCCCGCCAGATGGTTGACCGCCAGGCAAATGCCGATGTTGCTGCGGGACACACTGTGTCGGATGCCCTGCTGCTGCAGCCACTGCAGCGTGCCGTCTGTCCCCTCGTTGACGTGCACCAGGATTTCGTGCCTTACGCAGGAGTGCGCCCGAATGCTGTCGATGCACAGCTGCAAATAAGGCAGATTGTTCCAAGTGGGAATCAGGATGCTGAACATGATCCGTGCTCGATGGGAGGGTGCTTGGGGTAGGCGGCGGCAAGCAGCACCGCGACGGTCAGCGCATAAAACGCGGCGGTCATGGTGAGATCGAAGGTCTCGACCGTCAACCCGTAGACGACGAAGCCGACCACCAGCGCCAGCCCCATGCGCGCTGCGGCACGGCAGGCGGGGGAGGCCGCTTCGCGCCGGCGCCAGAACAGCCATCCCGGTACGGCATAGACGGCGGTAATGGCCGCCAGACCGACGACGCCAAGCTGCGACAGGCGCGAGAGGATTTCGCTGTGCACCTCCTGCCTGCCGAAATCTGCGGCCAGCGGGGTGAGCAAGCCGGCTTGCTGCATCGGTGTCATCAGCGCTTTGAAACCGCCCAAGCCGACGCCGAACAGCGGATGTTCGGTGAAAATCAGCCAGGCAGCTTTCCACAGCTGAAAGCGGATGCCGATCGAGGTGTCTTCGTTGCCGTGATCGAACGCATGCAGATTGCTGAAAATCAATCCGATCCGGCCGCGGATTTCCGGCACGCTGGCCGCCGCCAGCGCGGCGGCGAGCAGCAAGGCCAGCGCCGCAGTGATCAGGGTGCGCGCGGGCAACCGGCCCCGGTGCAGCATCGCCGCCAGCGCGATGAGCACGGGGATGGCGATCCAGCCACCACGCGAGCCGGAGGCGACCGAGGCGTACAGCCCGGCAGCCGCCGCCAGCAAGGCGGCCGCAGGCCAGGCCAGGGCGCGCACCGATGCCGGTCTGCCTGCATGCAGACCCAGGCCAAAAGCCGGCAGCACGCCCAGGGTCAGCGCGATGTCGCCGAAGTGAATCGGGTTGACGAACGTCGAACCGATCCGCGCGATGCCGTCGCTCGTCCCCCAGTCATGCGGGTCGAAGATGACGATGGCGGCAGCGGCGAACGCCCCGATGATCAGGCCTGGCCAGAGGACGAGAAGCCGTTGCGGCGGCAGCCTGCGCAAGGCAAAAAAAATCGGCGCCGCCAGCAGAAAACGCGAGACGGCGTCGTAATACGGCCAGCCCCAGCGTTGGTTGGCCCACTGGCCGATGAACACCGCTAGCGGCAGCGCTGCCATCGACGCGGCGTAGAGCATGGCATCGGCTGCCGACAACGGATCGCTGCCAACGGCGCTGGACGCTGCAGGGCTTTGGCGCAGCAGCCCGCGCAGGTCAGCCAGCCAGCGCGCTGCACTGAGCAAAAACAGCAGGAAGAACACGGTGTTCACCCCTCCGGCCACGGTCAGGGTCAGTGCCGGATAGATGAGCAACAGCGGCTGGGCGGCGAAGGCGAACCAGGCAGGTACCGGCGGCAGCAGTCTTCGCACAGGCACTAGCATCCTGCCTCGAGACCCGTGCCGGCCGCCAGGCCGGCACGGCGCACAAAGGAAACGCATCGCATGATTTGCCCAATGGATTTGTCGAGTGCCACATGCTAGCCGGACGCGACCTGGACGGACTGCGGCTGCTGTGGCGGCTGTTTCGCGCCAACCCGCGCAACCGCACGGCGGCATGGCTCATCGTCCTGTTTGCCGCCATCGTCGCCGCCACCGAACCGGTGCTGCCGGCGTTGATGAAACACGTGCTGGACGTCGGCTTCACGGCCCGGCGCGATTTTCCGCTCTGGGCGGTGCCCGCGGTGCTGCTCGGCCTGTTCACCGTGCGCGGACTGGCGTGGCTGGCTTCGCAGTTTCTCACCCAATGGCTGACGCAAAACGTGCTGGCACGGGTGCGCGAGCTGGTGTATGCGCAAATCGTCAGCGCGCAGCTCGCGGCGCTGCAGCGCGAGAGCGCCAGCAGTCTGATCGGTGCCTCGGTGTACGAAGCGCAACTGGCGCTGGGCATGATTTTCCCCGGCCTGCTCACCCTGGTGCGCGATTCTCTCACCTTGCTGGCGTTGTTTGCCTATCTGCTGTGGGTCAACTGGAGCCTGACGCTGCTGACGCTGGCGATTTTGCTGCCGCTGATCGTCACCATGCGGCAGATCAGCCGCCGTGCCAAGCGGCTGAACGCGCAGATGCAAAAAGCCGCCGAAGACACGTCGTATGCCCTGGAAGAAGGTGTGCTCGCCGCGCCGGTGATCCGGGTGCACAACGCGCAGCGCACGTTTGCCCGGCGCTTCGATGCCATCAACCAGAATTTGCGTCGCACCACGGTGAAAACGCTGGTGTCGGGGTCGAGCACCACGCCGGTGTCGCAGTGGCTGTCGGCGCTGGCGGTGTCGGTGGTCATCGTCTTCGCCATGTGGCAAAGCGACGTCACCGGGCAACACAGCGTCGGCGGTTTCGTCGCCTTCATCACCGCGATGATGATGACGCTGTCGCCGCTGCGCCGTGTTGCCGACATCGTGCAGCCGATGGTGCGTGCGCTGTCGTCGCTACAGCGGCTGCGCGGCATCGTCGACGCGCCGCCCGAAGCCGACACTGGCACCTACATGGTCGAACGGGCGCGCGGGGAGCTCGAATTCGACGATGTCGGCGTGACCCTCGGCGGCATGGATCGCCCGGTGCTCGACGGCGTGTCGCTGCGCGTGCGCGCGGGCGAGAGCCTGGCAATCGTCGGCCCTTCGGGCGCGGGCAAGACCACGCTCATGCGTCTGGTGCCGCGCCTGCTGGAGCCGACGCAGGGCCGGCTGCTGCTCGACGGCGTGCCGCTGCGCGAGTGGAATCTGCACAATCTGCGCGAGCAGATCGCCTACGTCGGCCAGGACGTGGTGCTGCTCAACGACAGCATCGGCGCCAATGTCAGCTTTGGCGAGCCCGTCGATCCCGGTCGTGCCTGGGCCGCACTGGATGCCGCGGCGCTGGGGGACTTCGTCCGCTCGCTGCCCGGCGGTTTGCAGGCGAGCGTCGGCCACAACGGCTCGCAGCTGTCCGGCGGGCAGCGCCAGCGGCTGTCCATCGCCCGCGCGCTGTACCGCGACGCGCCGCTGCTCATTCTGGACGAGGCGACGAGCGCGCTCGACGCCGAGAGCGAGCGGCTGGTACAGCAGGCCATCGACCGGCTGATGCGTGGGCGCACGACCATCGTCATCGCCCACCGTCTGGCCACCATTTCACATTGCGACCGCATCGCCGTGCTCGACGCGGGCCGGTTGATCGAACTCGGCACCCAGGCCGAGCTGTTGCAAAAAGACGGCCTGTATGCGCAACTGCACCGCATGCAATTTCACGTCGGCGCGTCACAAACGCAAACGGCGCAAGCAGATCGCACCGCGGAGCACGACGCCGACCACAGCGGCGAGCCGACCTGAGTCGGCCTGCCCACGTCGTCTGCCAGGGCCGGTTGCGCCGGGCGGCGGGATCCGCGCCGAGGCTGGGCAGGCCAGACCGTGGTTACGCAGGGGAGGGGAGCGAGGCGGGCTGCTGGCTTGGGTGCATCCACTGCGCGGCCTGCTGACGCACGACTTCGGGCAGGTGATGCTCGGCGGCGTAAACCTTGCGGATCCACTCGGCATCGTTGCCCCGGGCGCTGACGTCGGCGAGCAATTCGCGCAGCGCGACCTCGGAGCGGCATTGCGCGGCGTGGTCGTCGAGCCTGACCAGGGTGCGGATGAGGTCTTCGCGCAGCGTGCGGTGTTCGCGCGTGGCCGGGTCGACGAATGTGGCATCGAAGCCGAAGCGGCAGGCCTGGAAGCGGTTGAAGGTGTAAACCAGGTAATCGTCCTCCTGCGGAGTGAACGGGCGCTCGCGCTGGATGTACGCTCCCAGGGTCTGGATGTAGGCGGCGATGCGCGCGGCCTTGGCGATGGTCAGCGGCGTGTCCATGACGCGCACTTCGATGGTGCCATACTCCGGCTTGGGGCGGATGTCCCAGTAGAAATCCTTCATGCTCTTGACCACGCCGGTGGCCGTCATTTTGTCGAAATAGCGCTCGAATGCCTCCCAGCTCAGGGTGAACGGGGCGCGGCCGGACAGCGGAAAGGCGAACACCGAATTCAGCCGTGCGGAGTCGAACCCCGTGTCCTCGCCCTGCACGAAGGGCGAAGACGCCGACAGCGCGATGAAGTGCGGGATGAAACGCGACAGGCAGTGCAGGGTGTAGAGGGCGGTATCCGCATCCGGGCAGCCCAGGTGCACGTGCTGGCCGAACACGGTGAACTGCTTGCTCAGGTAGCCGTAGAGCTCGGACAGCTGGTGAAACCGCGGTTTGTCGAAAATGCGCTGCTGTGCCCAGTGCTGAAACGGATGGGTGCCGCCGCCCGACAGCCCGACGTCGAGTTTGCCCGCGGCCTCGACCAGCGCCTGCTGGATTTCACCGAGCTGCGCCAGCGCGTCCTCGAAGCCGGTGCAAATCCCGGTGGACAGCTCGATCATGCTCTCGGTCATTTCCGGCGTCACCATGCCGGGCAGCCTGCGCCCTGCGAGCAGCCGCAGCAGATCGGGGGCGCACGGCATGAGGTCGTAGTTGTGGCGGTTGACGATCTGCAGCTCCAGCTCGATGCCGATGCTCAGGGCGTCGGATTGACGAAACACTCCCAGACTCATCCTCAGCCTCCGGTGACGGGTTTGGCCCGGCTGCGGGCAATGTCGCCGCTGTACCCCAGTGCCCACCGCGTCAGCAGTGGGGCGAGCAGTTCGAGCAGGGCGATGGCGCTGAACGCCACGGCGAGCATGCGGTGCATCGCCGGGGCGCTGCCCGTGCCGAGCACGCCCAGCGCGAGGACGAAACTCACCCCGGCTGCCGGATTCAGCGACAGCCCCAGAGCCAGCGATTGCCGCCAGCTCGCGCCGCTGAGCCGGCCAAAGACCAGGGTGCCGAGCAGTTTGGCCAGCGCGCGCGCGGCCACCACCAGCGCTGCCGCCAGCCCGCCGGCGAGCAGAATGCGCGCGTTCAGGCTCAGCCCGAGGATGAGAAACAGCAGCACGATGAGCACGCCGCCCGCAGTGCCGAAATGCCGCGGCCACAGCCGCGGGCGCGGGCTGCGCCAGCGCAGCAGAGCGCCACCGAGCAGGGGGGTGAGCAGCGCCGACCAATGCAGCATGCGGGTCAGCGACAGGGTCAGCACGATCAGCCCGACGAGCATCAGCGCGCCGCCTTCGTCGCGAAAGTCGAAATGCCGTTCGACCCAGTTCACCGCCCAGGCCAGCAGCGCCGCGGCGAGCACCGAGCCGCCCAGCAGGTAGAGCAGGCGCAGCGTCGCGTGCGCTGCACCCTGCGGACCATCGGCGTCCATCATGCCCAGCAGCAGGCTGCAGGCCAGCAGCGCGTAAAACGTATTGAGCGCCGACAACAGCAGCAGTCGCTCGGTGACCTGGCCGTTGGCATGAAATTCGCTGCTGATGCGCAGCACGACGGCCGGGCTGGTGGCAAGCAACAGCGCCGCGACATAAACCGCCTGCAGGCCGGGAAAGCCGAGAAACAGCAGGGTGAGCGCGACGGCGCCGAATCCCAGCGCCGATTCGAGCAGACTCATGCCCAGCAGCGCCGGGTTGGCGCGCAGCCAGCGCAGGTTGACGCGGTGGCCGATCTCGAACAGCAACACCGCCAGCGCCGTGTCGACGATGGCGCGGGCGCTGTTTTGCAGGTCGTATACGTTCAGCCCGGCGCCGCCCGCAGCCAGAATCATTCCCGAGGCCGCATACCCGACTAGCCGCGGCCAGCGCAAAAAGCGAAACACCGACTCCCCCGTCAACGTGGCCAGCACCAGCGCGGCGCCAACCCAGAACACGCCGTCGGGATGCAAGGGCCAGGAGGGCAGGTCGATGGGGGTCATGGAATGTCGTCTCCGTTCAGGCGCGGTCGCCGCCGCGTTGCGCCACACCATAGCAGAAAGCGATGATGCCGGCGGGTTGCGATCAAAAGACGGGAATTGCCGGCAAGAAAAAGCAAAATACTGGAGAATCAGAAGAGAAACGGGACGCCGGGCGCGGCCTGCTCACGCCGCCTCCTAAAATACCGCCCATGCCGTTCGTCCATCTGCGTACCCACACCGAGTATTCCATCGTCGATGGCGCCCTGCGCGTGGAGGACATGGTGCCCGCGGCGGCACGCGACGGCCAGGGTGCGCTGGCGATCACCGATTTCAACAACCTGTTCGCCACCGTCCGCTTCTACAAGGCGGCGCTCGACGCCGGGGTCAAGCCGCTCATCGGTTGCGACCTCCTGGTCAGCGGTATGCGCAATCCGCAGCAGCACAGCCGTTTGCTCGTGCTGGTGCAAAACCGCAGCGGCTACCTCCATCTGTGCGAACTGCTCAGCCGGGCCTGGCTGGACAACCAGCAGCGCGGCCGCGCCGTGGTGCGCTGGGAGTGGTTCGCTGCGGGCCTGGCCGAAGGGTTGATCGCCCTGTCCGCCGCGCAGGACGGGGCGATCGGCCAGGCCCTGCTGCAGGGGGATATGGCGCTGGCGCGCGAGCTGGCGCAGGAGCATGCAGCTGTGTTCGCCGGGCGGTTTTACCTCGAGCTGCAGCGCGCCGGCCACCCGCAGGACGAAGCGCATGTGCAGGCGGCGGTGCCGCTGGCCGCGGAACTGGGGCTGCCTGTGGTCGCCACGCATCCGGTGCAGTTCCTCAAGCCCGAAGACTTCGACGCGCACGAGGCGCGGGTGTGCATCGCCGAAGGCGAAACGCTGGGCAACCCGCGGCGGCAGCGGCGGTTCACCGCGCAGCAGTACTTCACCAGCCAGGCGGAGATGGCCGAGCGGTTTGCCGATCTGCCCTCGGCGCTGGCCAACACCGTGGCGATCGCGCAGCGCTGCAACCTCACGCTGGAACTGGGCAAGCCGCAGTTGCCGGTGTTCCCGATTCCCGCCGGGATGACGACCACCGACTACTTCCGCCAGCAGGCGCAGCAAGGTCTGGAGCAGCGGCTGGCGGTGCTCTATCCCGATCCGGCGGCGCGCGATAGTGCGCGGCCGCGCTACGCCGAGCGGCTGGAATACGAGCTGTCCATCATTGCCCGGATGGGGTTCGAGGGCTACTTCCTCATCGTCGCCGACTTCATCAACTGGGCCAAGACCCACGGCTGCCCGGTCGGCCCGGGGCGCGGCTCGGGCGCAGGCTCGCTGGTGGCGTACAGCCTGCGCATCACCGACCTCGACCCGCTGGCGTACAACCTGCTGTTCGAGCGCTTTCTCAACCCCGAGCGGGTGTCGATGCCGGATTTCGACATCGACTTCTGCCAGGAAAACCGCGACCGGGTGATCGGCTACGTCAAGGAGAAATACGGCGAGCTGGCGGTGTCGCAAATCGCCACTTTCGGCACGATGGCCGCGCGCGCTGCGGTGCGCGACGTCGGCCGCGTGCTCGACCTAAGCTACACCTTCTGCGACGGCATCGCCAAGCTCATCCCGGCCAAGCCGGGGCTGCACATCACCATTGCCGAGGCGCTCAAGCAAGAGCCGCTGCTGGCGCAGCGCTACGAGCAGGAGGAGGAGGTGCGGCAACTGCTCGATCTGGCGCAGCAGCTCGAAGGGCTGCCGCGCAACATCGGCATGCACGCCGGCGGGGTGCTGATCGCCCCGGGCAAGCTCACCGACTTCTGCCCGCTGTACGCCCAGCCGGGCACGCGCGATGCGGTGTCGCAGTTCGACAAGGACGATGTCGAAGCCGCCGGGCTGGTCAAGTTCGACTTTCTCGGCCTGGCGACGCTGACCATTCTCGAACTCGGCGCCGAACTCATCCGCCGCAACCATCCCGACCGCGCCGGCTTCCGGCTGGAGGACATTCCGCTCGACGACCCGGCGAGCTACCGGCTGATGGCCGAGGGCGACACCGTCGCCGTGTTCCAGCTCGAATCGCGCGGCATGCAGGGCATGTTGCGCGAGGCCAAGCCCGACCGCTTCGAGGACATCATCGCGCTGGTCGCGCTCTACCGCCCGGGGCCGATGGACCTGATCCCGAGTTTCTGTCAGCGCAAGGCCGGGCGCGAGGCGGTGGACTACCCCGACCCGCGCATGGAGCCGGTGCTGCGCGAGACCTACGGCATCATGGTCTACCAGGAACAGGTGATGCAGGTCGCGCAGGTCATCGGCGGCTACACCCTGGGCGGCGCCGACCTGCTGCGCCGCGCGATGGGCAAGAAAAAGCCCGAGGAAATGGCCAAGCACCGCGGCATCTTCGCCGAAGGCGCGGCGAAAAACGGCATCCCCGCGGACAAGGCGAACGAAATCTTCGACCTGATGGAGAAGTTCGCCGGCTACGGCTTCAACAAATCGCACGCCGCCGCCTACGCGCTGCTGGCGGTGCAGACGGCGTGGATGAAGGCGCATTACCCGGCCGAATTCCTCGCCGCCAACATGAGCATCGCGCTCGACGACACCGACAAGCTCAAGGTGCTGGTCGACGATGCACAGGCGCGCGGCATCACCGTGCTGCCGCCCGATGTCAACGCCTCGCAGTGGCGGTTCGACCCGGTCGATGCCCGTACCATCCGCTACGCGCTCGGGGCGATCAAGGGCAATGGCCAGGCCGCGGTCGAGGCCATTCTCGCCGCGCGGCGCGAGCGGCCGTTCACCTCGCTGTTCGACTTTGCCGCGCGGGTCGATCGCAGCCGCATGAACAAGCGGGTGTTTGAGGCGCTGGCCAAGGCCGGCGCGTTCGACACCCTGCACCCCAACCGCGCCGCGGTGCTCGCCGCGGTGGAAACCGCGATGGACTATGCCGCGCAGCAGGAGGCGGCGAGGCAGCAAGTCGATCTGTTCGGGCTGTTTGCCGACGATACAGCCGGGGGCGGCAGTGCCGGGCACGAACCCGAGCTTCCCGCGGTGCAACCATGGGATCTGCGCACCCAACTATCGGCGGAAAAAACCGCCATCGGCTTTTATCTCAGCGGCCATCTGTTCGACGCCAGCGCCGACGAAGTGCGGCAGTTCGCCCGCACCCCGCTGGCGGCGCTGGAGGAGTCGCGCGAGCCCGTGCTGATTGCCGGTATCGCCGCCGGGGTGCGGCTGGTGCAGTCGCAGCGCGGGCGCATTGCCATCCTCACGCTGGAAGACCGCTCCGGGGCGATGGAAATCGTCATCGGCGACACCCTGCTCGACAGCGTGCGCGATATTTTGCGCGACGACGCGCTGTTGGTGCTGCGCGGCAAGGCGCAGACCGACCGGTTCAATGGCGGCCTGCGGTTCAACGCCGATGCGGTGTGGACGCTGGAGCAGGCGCGCGCCCGCCTGGGCAAGCACATCCGTCTGGCGCTCAACGGCAGCAGCAGCGCCGGGCCGCTGGTGGCGCTGGCGCGACACCACGCCTGCGAGGGCGGTTTGCCGCTGTGGCTGGATGTCGAACGCGCCGGGGCACAAGCCAGCCTGCGCATCGACGGCTACCTACTGCCGCCCAGTGATGCGCTGCTGGCCGAACTGGGCCGCCTTGCCAAGGACGGCCGCGCCGTGGTCGGGTACTGATCAGCCCGGATCGCGCGGGCCGGCCTTGACCAGCATCGGCGTCCAGATCTTGCCATTGCTGTCTGGCGGAAAGCGGTTGATCCGCTCGATGGCGCGCAGCACGGCCTGATCCCAGCTCGGTACTCCGCTGGAACGTTCGATTTTCGCCGTCAGCACCGTGCCGTCCGGGCCGAGGTTGACCAGCACGGCAACGCGCGGGTCACCGCTGATCTGGTTGATTTCCGGGTAAATCACGTTTTCCCGCACCAGGCTGGCGATCCGCGCAGCATAGGTGCCCGACGGCCCCGAGGTTTGCGCTGCGGTGCCGGGGCTGTTGGCCGCGCCGGTGCCGGCCTGCGCCATCAGCTGCTTCATGTAGTCGGCGCGCGAGGAGGCTGCCAGTTGCGCCTGCTGCTCCTCGCGTTTCTTCTGCTCGGCCTCTTTCTTCTGCTGCGCCAGCAGCCGCTGCTGCTCCTTCAGCCTGGCCTCACGTTCGGCTTCGAGTTTTTTCTGCTCGGCCAGTTTTTTCGCTTTTTCCTCGGCCTGGCGCTGGGCCTTTTGTTCCGCCAGTTTCTGCTGCTCGGCCTTGCGCTTTGCCGCCTCCTCGGCTTTGATTTGCGCCAGGCGCTGCTGCTCCTGCGCGAGCTTTTTCTTTTCCAGCGCGGCTTTTTCGCGCTCCTGCCGCAGCACGATGTCGGCTTGGCTGGGTTGCTGCGGCTGCGGCACGGCAGCCGGCTGCGGACGCAGCACCGGTGGCGGCTCGGGCGCCGGCTGCGGCTTGGGCTGCCTGTTTTCCAGCGGCGCCGTGGGGCGCGGTGCGGCGCGCTGTACCTGCGGCGACCACAACTCGGCCTCGACAGCCTCGGGGGGGTGGCTCTTCCAGTGCACGCCAAACGCGATCAACGCGATGAGCAGCAGATGAAACAGCGCAGCCAGGGAGAAAGCGCGCAGCGTGCCGCGTTCGTGCGGAGGGCGCAGATTCTGCTCGCCGACGGGAAAACGGGTGGCGCTCATACCTCAACCATCAGGAATGCGATTGCACGGCCAGCCCCACGCGCTCGACGCCGTGCTGTTTGAGAACGTTCAGGGCGCGCATCACCGCGTCGTATTTCACATCTTTGTCGGCGGCGATGAGCACCGGCATGTCGGCCAGAGTCGATCCGGCCTGCGTGGCAAGCTGCTGCACCGTTTGCGGCAGGGTCTGCAGGGTGGCGGTCTCAGGCGTGCCGCCGGACTTGCTCTTCGGGTCGCGCAGCGAGACCTGCAGCGTATCGTCCCGGCTGATGGTCACCTGCACCAGCGTGGCCGGCGGCTGCGTCGAGCTGCCCACCGTGGGCAGCTTTACCACGGTGGGGGTGATCAGCGGCGCGGTGACCATGAAAATGATCAGCAGCACCAGCATGACGTCGATGTACGGCACGACGTTGATGTCGGCCAGCGCGCGGCGGGAGCGGTGGCGGCTGCTGGTCTGGATGGCGGGCATGTCAACGACCTCCTGCCGCGGGGACGGCAGCCGCCGGGCGCGCTGCCGCGGTGCCGGCCGTGGCCGCCACCGGTGCGCTCTGGCGTTGCAGGATGTTGGAAAACTCTTCGGTGAATGATTCGAAGCGGTTGGCCAGGCGGTCGATGTCGCGGGCGAAAAAGTTGTAGGCGATCACCGCGGGAATCGCCGCGAACAGGCCGATCGCAGTGGCCACCAGCGCTTCGGCAATGCCTGGGGCGACGGTGGCCAGCGTCACCTGCTGCAGATTGGACAGCCCGACGAAGGCGTGCATGATGCCCCACACCGTGCCGAACAGACCGACGTAGGGCGAGACCGAGCCGACCGAGGCGAGAAACGACAGATTGGCTTCGAGCGCGTCCATTTCACGCTGGAAGGCAGCGCGCATGGCCCGCCGCGCGCCGTCCACCAGGGTGCCGCCGTCGAGCACGTGGCGTTCGCGCAGCTTGAGGTACTCGCGCATGCCCGAGGCGAAGATGCGTTGCAGCGGGCTGCCCTGCCGCCCGGCACCGAGCGCGGCCTGGTACAGGTCACCTAGCGCGCTGCCCGACCAGAATTCCTGCTCAAAGTCTTCCGACTTCACCCGCGCCGACTTGATGGCGAAATACTTGCGAAAAATCACCGTCCAGCTCGCCAGCGACACCGATAGCAGCAGCGCGAGCACGAGCTGGACGACGACACTGGCGCCAAGCACCAGGGAGACGATGGAAAAGTTTTGATCCATAGGGAGTGGGCTGTCAAAGGGTAGGGGCCTGCGTGCGCGCCAGCGCGCATTACACCAAATCGGCAACGCTCGCGCGCATCCCATAGAGGACAGGCGCGGACAAAAAAGGTTCAGGCCGTCGCCGATGCGTCGTTGGCCGTGCCACCCTGCACCCAGGCGGCCAGAAGTTGCCGCAGCGTACCGGGCATGCGTGCCGGGCGCAGCGATGCGGTGTGCACGCATCCCACCCGCACGTCCGCCGAGCACAGCAGCAGCGGTGCGGCATCTGCGGCCTGCTCCCGCCACGCCTGCTGCTGCAACCGCAGGCTGGCGCTGCCGTATTCGACCAGGCGCAGGCGCAACTGCAACGCATCGTCGAGCCGCGCGGCCGCGGCGTAGCGCAGATGGACTTCGGCGACGACGAAACTCAGCGCGGACTGTGCCGCCAGCGCCGACTGCTCCAGCCCCAGACTGCGCAGCCATTCCGTGCGCGCGCGCTCGAAAAACTTCAGGTAATTGGCGTAGTAGACGATGCCGCCGGCGTCGGTGTCTTCCCAGTACACCCGCACGGGCCAGATGAACTCGCGGGGCGTCATGCGCTGCAGCGCTCCAGATAATCGCGCAGCCGGTGCAGCGCTTCCTGCAGATTGTCGATGCTGTTGGCGTAGCTCAGACGGAAGTAGCGCTGCGGCTGCGCCGAGCCGAAATCTTTACCCGGCACGAGGACGACCCCGGTTTCGCGCATGACGTCGAAACAGAAGTCCCAACTGTCGGCGCTGAAGCGGGAGCAGTCGGCGTAGACGTAAAACGCGCCGTCGGGCACCACCGGCACGTTCAGCCCAAGCGCCTGCAGCCCCGGCACGATGAGGTCGCGCCGGCGGCGGAACTCGGCGCGGCGGCGCTCGTACTCGGCCAACGAGTCTGGCTCGAAGCAGGCCAGCGCGGCATGTTGCGCCACGCTGCTGGCGCAGATGAACAGATTGCCTGCCAGCCGCTCCAGCGGTGCGATGAGCGCGGGTGGCACGACCAGCCAGCCCAGCCGCCAGCCGGTCATCTGGAAGTATTTGGAAAAGCTGTTGACGGTGATGACGTCGTCGGCCAGCGCCAGCGCGCTGCGGCCATACGCCGGGTCGTAGCTCAGGCCGAGGTAGATTTCGTCGACGATGCTCACCCCGCCATGGGCGCGTACCACATCGACGATGCGGCGCAGCTCGTCGGCGGCAATCGACGTGCCGGTGGGGTTGGACGGCGAGGCCAGCAGCACCCCCGCGGTGCGCGCCTGCCAGGCGGCCTGCACCGCCGCGGCGGTGAGCTGAAAGCGCTGCTGCGCCGTGGCCGGCAATAGCCGTGCGCGTGCGCCGGCAGCGGCGACGAAGTTTTTGTTGCACGGATAGCTCGGGTCGGGCATGAGCACGTCGTCGCCCGGATCGAACAACAACAGGCTGGCCAGGGTCAGCGCTCCGGAGGCGCCTGCGGTGATGAACACCCGCGCCGGATCCAGATCCACGCCGTGAACCTGGGCGTAATGCTGCGCGATGCGCTCCCGCAAAGCGGGCAGGCCCGGCGCCAGGGTGTAGCCGGTTTTGCCCTCGCGCAGCGCGCGCGTGGCGGCCTCGACCACGGCGTCGGGGGCGGTGAAATCGGGCTCGCCCACGCTGAGGTGGATCATGCGCTTGCCGTGCGCATCCCATGCCGCCTGCTGTTCCCAGGCGGCTCGCACCACGTCCATGACGTAGAACGGCTCGATCGACTGGTTGCGTTGGGCCAGGCGCATGGGCGTTCAGTCTTTGCGCGGCGGGCGCGGACCCGCGCGGCGGACGGCCGGCGCGGACGCGGTGCGCCGGGGCATGGTTCTCGGCTTGTGGCTCACCGGAACGTGCGCATACGGGTTGGGCCGGGGGCCGGGATCGTCGGTGCCGGCCTGCTCCTGCGGAGGCGACAGATGGGCCGCCTCGACTTCGCTGCGGCGCAGCTGGGCGGCGATGCGGTCGAGTACGCCGTTGACGTATTTGTAACCGTCTGTGCCGCCATAGACTTTGCCGAGTTCGACCGCCTCGTTGATGATCACCCGGTAGGGAATCTCCAGGTGTTGCTGCAGCTCGAACGTGCCCATGAGCAGCAGGGCATGCTCCACCGGAGAGAGTTCGCTGGTGCGGCGGTCGATATGCGGCTGGATGAGCGCGTCGAGCGCGCCGGCTTCGGCGATGGCGCCGTGCAGCAGCGACTCGAAATGCGCGGTGTCGAGCTTGATGGTCGGATAGCGTTCGTGCAAAAACGCCTGGATCGCGCCGACGTCGCTGGCGGCGAGCAGCCATTCGTAAATGCCTTGGAAGGCGAGTTCGCGCGACTTGCGCCGCGCGCTTTTCGGAGCGGATGCGGCACTCATGCGGCCTGCCCGTCGTCAGCGCTGAGTTCGAGGAACAGGTTGGCCATTTCCACGGCGACGCGGGCGCATTCGGCCCCTTTGTCGATGCGTGCCTGCGCCTGCGCCGTGTCGTCCACGGTGAGCACGCCGTTGGCCACCGGAATGTTGTAGTCCAGCGCCACCTGGTTAATGCCGGCGGCGCTGGTGTTGCACACCACTTCGAAGTGGTAGGTGTCGCCGCGGATGACGCAGCCGATGGCGATCAGCGCGTCGAACGCCTCGCTTTCGGCCAGCGCCTGCAGCATCAGCGGCAGTTCGAGCGCGCCGGGCACGGTGTACAGCCCGATGTCGTCCTCGCCCACTCCCAGGCGTTCGAGTTCATCGAGGCAAGACTGCGTCAGCTGGTCGGTGATCGCGGTGTTGAACCGCGCCTGGACCACGCCGATGCGCAAATCGCGGCCGTCGAGTTGTTCGGAAAGAATGCGGTTCTGCACGTTTTGCATGATTGGACAAGGTATGGGCGCGCCACGGGGACGCCTGGATTCACTGCTCACGCGCCGCCGGCGCGCGCTGCGCTGTTGCCGGCCGCCGGCTGCGCCGATTCGAAGCCGACGATTTCCAGCCCGTAGCCAGCCATGCTGGGCATTTTGCGCGGCTGGCCGAGCAGGCGCATCTGCCGGACCCCCAGATCGCGCAGGATTTGCGCGCCGATGCCGTAATCGCGCAGCGCGGCAACACCGGCTTTGCGCGGTGCGGCCGCCGGCTGCAGCCATTGGGCGAATTGCTCGCGCAACTGCTGCGCCGACTCGCCGCAATTGAGCAGGACGGCCACCCCGGCGGGCTCGCTGGCGATGCGCGCCAGCGCCTGCGGCAGGTTCCAGGAATGACGCTGGCCCTGCGCGTCGAGCAGGTCGAGCACCGACAGCGGCTCGTGCACCCGCACCAGCGGCGCGGCCTGCTGCGCCAGGTCGCCGTGCACCAGCGCCAGGTGCATGCCGTGGCCGGCGCGGTCGGTGTAGGCGACGCACTGCATCTGACCAAAAGGCGTTTGCAAATTGTGGGCGCCCAGCCGCTGCACCAACGACTCGGTGCGGCTGCGGTATTCGATGAGGTCGGCGATGGCGCCGATTTTCAGCCCGTGCGTGGCGGCGAAGCGCTCCAGATCGGGCAGTCGCGCCATGCTGCCGTCGGGGTTCATCACTTCGCAAATCACCGCTGCGGGTTCGAGACCGGCCAGCGCCGCCAGATCGCAGCCGGCTTCGGTGTGCCCGGCACGCATGAGCACCCCGCCTTCTGCGGCCATGAGCGGAAACACATGCCCGGGCTGGACGATGTCGCTGGCACGCGCGTTACGCGCCACGGCCACCTGCACGGTGCGGGCGCGGTCGGCGGCGGAAATGCCGGTGGTCACGCCTTCGGCGGCCTCGATCGACGCGGTGAACGCCGTGCCGTGTGGCGAACCGTTGTGCTCGACCATGTGTTTGAGCCCGAGGCGGGCGCAGCGTTCGGCGGTGAGCGTCAGACAGATCAGGCCGCGGGCGTGCGTGGCCATGAAATTGATCGCCTGCGGCGTGATGTGCTCGGCGGCGATGACCAGGTCACCCTCGTTTTCGCGGTCTTCCTCGTCGACGAGGATGACCATGCGCCCGGCCTTGAGCTCGGCGATGATGTCGGGAATGGGAGACAAAGGCATGGTGCTGGCACCGCGGCAAAACACGGCATTGTAAAAGCGCGCGGCGCACCGCGCCGCAGCCGGCTCAGAAGGCGTAACGGCCGAAGAAAAACGCGACGTTGCCGTTGTTCAAGTTGCTGTTCACCTTGGGGATGAAGGTGCCGTAGAGCGAGAACCGGCCGAAACGGATCGAGGCCAGCGGCAGCGCGATGGGAAACGGGATGTTGTTGAAAATGTCGGCGCGCGAGGTCAGCGCCAGGGTGTAGCCCAGGCCGAATCCGACCGGCGAGTCGTTGTCGAACATCCATTGGTAGGCATAGCCGACCACCGGCTCGGCGTTCCAGTGCGAGTCGGAAAAAATCAGCGCGTACACCATGTCCTCGTTGCCGTCGGCGTTGATGCGGTGCCGTCCCCAGCCGATGCCCCAGGCGTGGCTGTTGAGCGTGGCGCGCTTTGCCGCGGTGTAGGTGCCGGGGTCGTGCCAGGTGTAGCCGCTGAAATACAGGTCGTCCTTGCCGGTTTTGGCGGTGTCGACCGCAGCCGTCCACGTGGACTGCGCCCAACCGGTGACGTCCGCCAGGCCCAGCGCCCAGCTCATTCGCGGCAACAGCGCCAGACAGGCCAGCAGGAACAGGGACGGGACGGTCGACGATCTGGCGCGGGGCATGCGAACGGGGAAATCGGGGATGGATGGCAGAGCAGCGCACACTGTATCAGCCCGCCATGGCCGTGCTGTTTCCGTTTGCAAGCGGCCGCGCCATCACGTCGGCACGCGGGCGAGCAGGCGACCCTGCTGCAAGACCAGCAGGGTGTTTTCGGCGACCGGCTCCCACTCCTCGGGGGTCAGCGGCACGCTGGCCAGCAGCAGCGCCGGCGCGGCCTTGTCGTCGTGCCCCTGGATGTGCAAACCCAGCGAACGCACCTGGTGTTCGCTGGCGGCCTCGCGCTGCAGCAGGTGCAGCCCGGGCACCCAGGTGCGCTGCGGGTGGCTGAGGCGGCGATGCGCGTGGGCGAACAGCAGCTCGCCGTCGGTGTAGAGAAAGTTCGCCGGGCCCAGCGCGCGCAGCGCGGTGGCAAAACCGGCGATGGCGTCGATGCGGCGTTTGAGGTCGTCGAGGCCGCCGCCGGCCTGCAGCGCGATGAGCCTTTGCATCAGCGCGTAGAACGCGTGCTCCGAGTCGGTCTGGCCCATCGGGCGGTGCGCCGCCGGGGCCAGCGGCAGGGCACGGTCGATATCCGGCAGGTCGCCGTTGTGGGCAAAAAGATGCCGCCTGCCGAACAGTTCGCGCGAAAACGGCTGGGTGTTGGCCAGCGTCACCGGCCCGCGCGACGCGCGGCGGATGTGCGCGATGACCAGCGGGCTGTGGAAATCGTGCTGCTGCAGCACGGCGGCGAAGGCGCTGGACGTCGCCGGCTGGGCTTCCCGCAGCACGTGCGCATCGACGCCGTCGTAATACGCCGCGCCCCAGCCGTCGGGGTTGGCGGCGTGCGGGCCGCCGTGGCGGGCGAATTCGCGAAAGGCAAACCGCACGCGCGCCGGCACCCGGCTGGAGTAGGCGAACAGTTCACACATCGCCCGCCCCGTGTGGCGCCTGCAGCATGCGCGCGACGTAACGCGCGATCAGATCGACTTCGAGGTTCACCGCCGCACCCGCGCGCAGCTGGTGCAGATTGGTGTGCTGCAGGGTATGCGGGATGAGGTTGATGCTCACACGGCAGGCGTCGGGCAAATCCTGCACCCGGTTGACGGTCAGGCTCACGCCGTTGACCGCGATCGAGCCTTTGTAGGCGAAAAATCGGCCCAGCTCTGCCGGGGTGTCGATGTCCAGCCGCCACGATTCGCCCGCCGGTTCGAATGCATGAACCCGGCCGACGCCGTCCACATGCCCGGTGACCAGGTGGCCGCCCAGCCGGGTGGCCAGCGACACCGACTGCTCCAGATTGACCAGCGTGCCGGCGGCATCCAGCCCGGTGGTACGCGCCAGGCTCTCGGCCGAGACGTCGAAGCTGAAACCGTCGGCGTGCAGCGCGGCCACCGTCATGCAGGCACCGCTGACGGCAATGCTGTCGCCGGTCTGCACTCCCTGCAGCCAGCCTGGATCGGTGAGGCGCAAGGTGACGCGCTTGCCGTGCAGCGCATCGCTGCCCAGCGGGGTGACTGCGGTGAGGGTGGCGGTGGCGGTGATCAGTCCGGTGAACATGGCAGAACGTCCGGTGCGGAAGAGGACAGGCGCAGCAGCAGGCGGACATCGTCGCCGATGCGGTCGATGGTGTGCCAGCGCAGCCGCAGCGCATCGTCCAGGCGGGCGAACGGGCCGAGCGCGGCCAGCCCCGCGCCCTGGCCGAGCAACATGGGGGCAAGATACAGCAGTAATTCGTCGACCACGCCGGCGCGCAGCAGCGAGCCGTTGAGCTTTTCTCCGGCTTCACAGTGCAGCTCGTTGATGCCGCGCTCGCCCAGTGCCTTGAGCAGGGCGCGCAAATCGGTTTTTCCGGGCTTGTCGGGGTCTGGCGGCAAAGCGATGGCGTCGAGCTCCAGCCCGGGCGCGGCAGCGGCACGCAGCGCGGCCAGGCGTGGGGCAGCCTGCTCCGCAGGCAGGGCGTGAACCAGCCACAGCGGCGATGCGGTGTCGTGCAGCAGCCGGGCCTGGTGCGGCAGCTCCAGTCGGCTGTCGACGACGATGCGGATCGGCTGCCGCGGTGTGTCCACCGCGCGCACGGTCAGTTGCGGGTCGTCGGCGCGCACCGTACCCACGCCAGTGAGCACGGCGCAGGCGCGGGCGCGCCAGTGGTGGCCGTCGGCGCGCGCGGCCTCGCCGGTGATCCACTGGCTGACGCCGTTGGGCAGCGCGGTGATGCCATCGAGCGACGCCGCCACCTTCAGCCGCACCCACGGCGTGCCGCGCTGCATGCGCGTCAGAAAACCGATGTTGATCTCACGTGCCTCGTCGGCGCACAGCCCGGTCTGCACCTGCACCCCGGCCTGCTGCAGCCGTTGCAGGCCCTTGCCGGCGACCAGCGGGTTGGGGTCGGCCAGCGCCGCGACCACCCGCGCCACGCCCTGCGCGGCGAGCAGATCGGCGCAAGGTGGGGTGCGGCCGTGATGCGCGCAGGGTTCGAGGGTGACGTAGGCGGTGGCGCCACGCAGCGTATGGCCGCGGGCCCAGGCCTGCCTGACCGCCTGCACTTCGGCGTGATCCTGCCCGGCGGCCTGCGTCGCGCCTTCGCCGAGCACCACGCCGTCGCGCACGAGCACACAGCCCACACGCGGGTTGGGGCTGGTGCGGTACAGCGCGCTGCGTGCCAGTTCGAGGGCGCGGCGCATGTGCCGCAGATCGTCGGCGGTGAACCCGGCGGGCGTTGCGGTCATGATGCGCCCCTGCTGCGGCGGGGTCTGGCGCTGGCGGGCTGCACTTCCTGCAGCACGTCGAGAAACTGCCCCAGATCCTTGAAGCTGTGATAGACCGAGGCAAAGCGCACGTAGGCAATGCTGTCCAGACGGCGCAGCTCGTCCATCACCCAGTTGCCGATTTGTGTCGACGGCAGCTCGCGCGCCCCGCTTTGCAGCAGTTTCTGCTCGACATGGCCGATGGCCGTGTCGACGGCATCGGCGCTGACCGGGCGCTTACGCAGCGCCAGCAGGAACGAGGCGCGCAGCTTGTTGCGGTCGTAATCGGTGCGGCGGCCGTCTTTTTTCACCACCACGGGAAAGCTGACTTCGGCCCGTTCGTAGGTGGTGAAGCGTTTGTCGCACTGGCCGCAGCGCCGCCGGCGCCGCAGCGCGGTGCCGTCTTCCACCTCGCGGGTCTCGATCACCTGGGTGTCAGGGCTTTGGCAAAACGGGCATTTCATCGCGGCCAGGGGAAATCAAACGATACATTATTCACCCGGCGCGTCGCCGCAGCGCGGACGCACGGCTAAACTGCCGGCGATGAAAAATCTGGTTGTCCTCATTTCCGGCCGCGGCAGCAATCTGCAGGCCATCCTCCACGCAGCGCAGCAGCAGGGCTGGATGCATGCGGTGCGCGGCGTCATCAGCAACCGCGCCGATGCCGGTGGCCTGGAGTTTGCGCGCGCCGCCGGCGTGCCCGCGCAGGTCGTGGCGCATACCGAATTCCCCAGCCGCGAGGCGTTCGACCGCGCGCTGGCCGCGGCCATCGACGCGCTGGGCGGCGACATCGTCGCACTGTGCGGTTTCATGCGCGTTCTCGGTGCCGAGTTCGTCGCCCGCTACGCCGGGCGCGTGGTCAACATCCACCCGTCGTTGCTGCCGTCTTTCACCGGGTTGCACACCCATGCCCGCGCGCTGCACGAAGGCGTCAAATGGCATGGAGCCACGGTGCATCTGGTCAGCAACGAGCTCGACCACGGCCCGATTCTGGCACAGGCCGTGGTGCCGGTGCACGACGACGACACCCCACAGTCGCTGGCCGCGCGTGTCCTGGTCGAGGAGCACCGCATCTACCCGCCGGTGGTGCGTGCGCTGCTGGAAGACAGGGTGGTGGTCGACGGCTTGCGCACCCGCATCCTGCCGGCGGCGTCCGAGCGATGAAGCCGCGCGACCTGCTTTACACCGCGCGCGACGTGCTGCGCGACCTGCTGCGCTTCGATGCCGCGGCCGACGCCGTCCTCAGCCGTCACTTTCGCGCCCGGCCGCAACTGGGCAAAGGCGACCGGCAACTGCTGGCCGACACGGTGTACCAGGTGTTGCGGCATCTGCGCCTGTTTCAAACCCTGGCCGCAGGCGATGACAGTCTCGGCGGCGCAACCGAGCTCAAGCTGGCGCTGCTGGGCTGGGCGGGCGACGCCGCATCGATGCACGCGGCGTTCACCCCGGAACAGCTGGCGTGGCGCAAGCGCTTGCTGGCGCAGGACGCGCTGGCGCTGGGCGACGCGGTGCGCTGGAGCCTGCCCGACTGGCTGGCGCAGGCGCTGCAGCAGCAATACGGTGACGAATTCCCTGCACTGGCGCAGGCGCTGCTGCGTCCGGCACCGCTGGATTTGCGTGTCAACCTGCTCAAGGCGCGACGCGAGGCGGTGCTCGACGCCTTCGGCCGGCTGAATCTGCCGGCTCACGCCACGCCGTACTCCCCCTGGGGGGTACGGCTGCAGGGCAAACCCGCGCTGCAGGAGCTGGCGCTGTTTCGCGACGGCTGGGTCGAGGTGCAGGACGAGGGCAGCCAGCTCCTGGCCCTGCTGCTGGCGCCGCGTCGCGGTGAAATGGTGGCGGATTTTTGCGCCGGCGCTGGCGGCAAGACGCTGGCGCTGGGAGCCATGATGCGCAGCAGCGGCAGGCTGTACGCCTTCGACGTTGCCGACTACCGCCTGGCCAAGCTCAAGCCGCGGTTGCAGCGCAGCGGTCTGTCCAACGTCTACCCGGTGGCCATTGCCCACGAGCGTGACGAACGCGTCAAACGCCTGGCGGGCAAGCTCGACCGCGTGCTGGTCGACGCGCCCTGCTCGGGTCTGGGCACGCTGCGGCGCAACCCGGACATGAAGTGGCGGCAGCAGCCGCAGGACATCGCCGAGCTCGGCGCCCGCCAGGCCAGCATTCTGCAGGCCGCAGCCACGCTGCTCAAACCCGGCGGCCGGCTGGTTTACGCCACATGCAGCCTGCTCGACGCGGAAAACGCCGCCGTGGTCGATGCGTTTGTCGCCGCGCATCCGCAGTTCGAACGCGTCGCCGCGGACAGCGTGCTGGCGCAGCAGGGCGTGACTGCGGCGGGCCTGACGCACCAGGGCGATCTGCAACTGCTGCCGCATCGTCATGGCACGGACGGGTTTTACGCCGCCGTGCTGCAGCGCCGCGTGGCGCCGGCCGCTGCGGCGGGGCCGCTGGCGTCGGCATCCTCCTGATCTGCCGGGAATCACAGGGGCTTCGTGTTTGTCCTGCCCCTGCCAGCGCCGGCCGGCCGCATAATGCGACCGCTGCGCGCCGCACATGTCGTGCGGCGGCAGGGTTTCCATTTGAAAGTTTGTGATGTTTGATGTGTTGTTGAACGGGGCCGCTCACGGCCTGTTGCGGGCGTCGTGGTGGCAAATCGTGGTGTATGCCTTGGTGACCACGCACCTGACCATCGCCTCGGTGACCATTTTTTTGCACCGCGCACAGGCGCACCGCGCGCTGGACCTGCATCCCATCGCGTCGCACTTTTTCCGCTTCTGGCTGTGGCTGACGACGGGGATGGTGACCAAGGAGTGGGTGGCGATCCACCGCAAACACCATGCCAGATGCGAAACCGCCGACGATCCGCACAGCCCGGTGACGCGCGGCATCGACACCGTGCTGCTGCGCGGTGCGGAGTTGTACCGCGCGGAAGCGAAAAACGCGCAGACGCTGGCCAAATTCGGCCACGGCACACCCGACGACTGGCTGGAGCGCAAGGTGTATTCGCGTTACGTCTGGCAGGGCGTGGGCGCGCTGCTCGTCCTCGACGTGCTGCTGTTCGGTGCCATCGGGGCAACCGTCTGGGCGGTGCAGATGGTGTGGATTCCGTTCTGGGCCGCCGGGGTGATCAACGGCCTGGGCCACTGGTGGGGATACCGCAATTTAGAT
>JAJZAQ010000090.1 GCA_021799355.1 Pseudomonadota bacterium | reverse complement strand
GGTGATGTGCAGCAGGCCGTCGATGCCGCCCAGGTCGACGAACGCACCGTAATCGGTGATGTTCTTCACCACGCCGGTGACCAGAGCGCCTTCCTGCAGGTTTTCCAGCAGCTTGGCGCGTTCCTCCCCCTGGCTGGCCTCGACCACGGCACGACGCGACAGCACCACGTTGTTGCGCTTGCGGTCGAGCTTGATGACCTTGAACTCCATGGTCTTGTTCTCGTACGGCGTGGTGTCCTTGACCGGCCGGGTGTCGAGCAGCGAACCGGGGAGGAAGGCACGGATGCCGTTGACCATCACCGTCAGCCCACCCTTGACCTTGCCGGTGGTCGTACCTTCGACGAATTCGCCGGTTTCCAGCGCCTTTTCCAGCGCCAGCCAGGACGCCAGACGTTTGGCCTTGTCGCGCGACAGCACGGTGTCGCCGCGGCCGTTTTCCAGTGCCTCCACGGCAACGGAGACAAAATCGCCGACGTGCACGTCGGCTTCGCCCTGGTCGTTGTAGAACTCTTCGATCGGGATGTAGGCGTCGGATTTCAGCCCGGCGTTGACGACGACAAAGTTCTGGTCGACGGCGACGACCTCGGCGGTGATGACTTCACCGGCGCGCAGGTCGCGCGATTGCAGGGATTCTTCGAACAGTGCGGCAAACGACTCGTTGGACGCAGCACTTGGGGAGGCAGAGGACATTGAGAAAGACCTTCGAACCACGGTACACCGTGGGGTTGGAGTGGAACAACCTGACACGCGAATCCCGCGGTCAGACGGTTTGGGTTTGGCGCCACCACTGCATCACAGCATCCACCGTCTGCTCCAGGCTCAGATGGGTGCTGTCGAGCAGCTTGGCGTCGGCAGCGGGCTTGAGCGCAGCCACCGCGCGTTGCGTATCGCGTGCGTCGCGTTGCTCCAGTTCCGCCAAAACCTTTTCTAGTGTAACAGGAATCCCTTGAGAAATCAATTGCTTATACCGGCGCTCGGCGCGACTGGCGGCACTGGCGGTGAGAAAGACCTTGAGCGCCGCGTCCGGAAACACCACGGTGCCCATGTCGCGGCCGTCGGCCACCAGACCGGGGGCGCGGCGCAGGCTGCGCTGCAGGGCGAACAGCGCGTCGCGCACCGCCGGCAGCGCCGCCACGGCGGAGGCCGCCTGGCTCACCTCCTCGGTACGCAACACGGCCGGGTCGAGCCGTTGCCCGCGCAGCAGCATGCCCTGCGGCGTGAAACGCACGTCCAGCGCGGCAGCCAGCGTCGCCAGCGCCGCGGCATCGTCCAGCGGCACCGCCTGCTGCAGCGCCAGCCACGCGGTGAGCCGGTACAGCACGCCCGAATCGAGCAAATGAAATCCCAGGGCCTGTGCCATCTGCGCGGCGACGCTGCCCTTGCCCGACGCCGTCGGGCCGTCGATGGCGAGGACCGGCACGGCGCGAGTCACGCGGGCGAAATCGGCAAAGTAATCCGGGTAGGTCTTGGCGACGCAGCCGGGGTCGAGGATGCGGATGTCGGTGTCACCAAAGCTCGCCAGCGAAAAACACATCGCCATACGGTGGTCGTCGTACGTGGCGATGTGGGCGCGGCTGGCCCACTGCCCAGGTGGCAGCGGATGCACGCGCAGCCAGTCTGCGCCCGACTCCACCGTTGCGCCCAGCTTGGCCAGCTCGGTGGTCATGGCGTGGATGCGGTCGGTTTCCTTCACCCGCCAGCTGCCGATGCCGGTCAGCGTCGTCGGCGTCTGGGCAAAGAGCGCGGTCATCGCCAGGGTCATCGCCGCATCGGGGATGGCCAGACAGTCGATGTCGCCGCCGCGCAGCGCGCGCAGCCCGGGCTGCAAACCGCAGGTCTCGATGTAATCGTCGCCCCAGCGCACTTCGGCACCCAGGCGTTGCAACACGCGGGCGAATTCCACGTCGCCCTGGATGCTGTCGCGACCGACGCCTTGCACGCGCAACGGCCGACCCTGACCGTGCAGCTGCCCGAGCACGCCGGCGGCGAGAAAGTACGATGCCGACGACGCATCTCCCTCGACGGCGATGCGACCCGGGCTGTGCAGCCGGCTGCCCGCAGGGATGACGAAGCGTTGCCAGCCTTCACGCTGCACGCTCACACCAAACCGCTGCAGCAGTTTGAGCGTGATCTCGATGTACGGCTTGGAAATCAGTTCGCCCTGCACCGAGACGGCAATGTCCTGCTCCGCGGCCTTGAGCGGCAGCGCCAGCAGCAGCGCGGTGAGAAACTGGCTGGAGACGTCGCCGCGCACTGCGACATCGCCGCGCAGCACAAACCCGCTCTCACCGATGTGCAAGGGGGGATAGCCGGGGTTGCCGAGGTAGTCGACGCGGCAGCCGAACTGCCGCAGCGCATCGACCAGGTCACCGATCGGCCGCTCGTGCATGCGCGGCACGCCACGCAGGGTGTAGTCACCACCGAGCAGCGCCAGCGCCGCGGTCAATGGCCGGATGGCCGTGCCGGCATTGCCGAGAAACAAATCGGCGTGTCGGGCAGGAAACCGGCCGGCGCTGCCGTGCACGCGCGCCTTGGTACCGTCGCGCTCGACGGCGATGCCCAGGGCATGCAGCGCGGCGAGCATCACCCGCGTGTCATCGGAATCGAGCAGGCCGCTGATCTCGGTCTGCCCTTCGGCCAGCGCGGCGAGCAGCAGCACGCGGTTGGAAATACTCTTGGAGCCGGGCAGCTGCAGCGTGCCGCCGGCGCCGATCAACGGCGGCAGGTCGATGAAATCAGACATCGTCGTCCGCCGCCGAAGGAGCGTCCCAACCCTGGCGCACCTGGCTGGCGCGGCGGATCAACGATTCCACCGCAGCCCAGTTGCCCTGGCGCATCTGCGCCTCGAACCCGGCCAGCGCCTGTTTGTAGAGATGGAGCTGATGCAGCACGTCGTCGCGGTTGGCTTGCAGGATGTCGCGCCACATCTGCGCATCGCCGCCGGCGATGCGGCTGAAATCGCGAAAACCCGGGCCGGCGAGCTGCAGGAACGCGCTGCCCTGCGGCTGGCTCGACAGGGCATAGACGTAGCTGAACGCGAGCAAATGCGGCAGATGGCTGACCGCGGCGAACGCTGCGTCGTGCTCCTGCGGCGACATGATCGACACCACACCGCCGATCGCCTCCCAGGCCTCCGTGGCGATGTCCACCAGGCTGTCGCTGTTGGCTGGCAGCGGCGTGAGCACGACGCGCTTGCCGTCGAACAGGCCGGCCTCGGCGTGCAGCACGCCGCTTTTTTCCTTGCCGGCGATCGGGTGGCAGGGCACGAACTGGCTTTGCCGCGCGCCAAGCTGCGCCTGCGCTGCGGCAACGACGTTGCCCTTGGTGCTGCCCACGTCCATGACCAGCGCGTGCGGCTCCAGCCCGTGACGCAGCTGTTTGAGCAGATCGGCGGTCGACGCCACCGGCACGGCGAGCAAGACCAGATCGGCGCCATGCACCGCGCGCAGCGCCGAATCGGCCTCTTCGTCGATGACCCCGCGCTCCAGCGCCGTGCGCGTGGTGGTGGGCGATTTGCTGTAGCCGACGATGTGTCGTGCCAGCCGGGCGCGGCGCGCCGCCAGCGCGAACGATCCACCCAGCAGCCCCACACCCAGGATGGCCAGGCGTTCGAACTGCACCGCGGCGTCATCGCCGTCGATGCCGATGACCGTGTCCATACCGCTCAACCTCCCGTGAAATGCGCGCGCAATGCGGCAATGCACGCCGCGTTTTCCGCCTCGGTACCGATGGAAATGCGCAGCCACTGCGGCAGTCCATAGTTGTCCACCGGCCGGGCAATCACCCCGCGTTGCAACAGCGCAAGGTTGACCCGCGATCCGGCCGCGTCGTCGTCGCCGACGCGCACCAGGATGAAGTTGCCCTGCGACGGGATGTAGCGCAGCCCTAGCGCGTCGAACGCGGCGGCGAGCTGCGCATGCCCGGCACGGTTGACGGCGTAGGCCTGGTCGATGAACTCCTGGTCGGCGAGCGCAGCCAGCGCCGCCGCCTGGGCAACGGTGCTGGTGTTGAACGCCGAACGCACGCGGTTGAGCACGTCGGTCAGCGGCGGCTGCGCCACGCCGTAGCCGATGCGCAGACCGGCCAGGCCGTAAGCCTTGGAAAACGTGCGCGAGACGATCAGGTTGGGATACTGCCGCACCCACGCCATGCTGTCGTAACGCAACGCCGGTTCGATGTATTCGACGTAGGCCTCGTCGAGCACCACGGCGATGTGCGCCGGCACCTGACGCAAAAACTCCTCGATCTGCTCTGCGGGCAAGAACGTGCCCGTCGGATTGTTCGGGTTGGCCAGATAGATCAGCCTGGTTTGCGCCGTGATGGCCGCACGCATCGCCGCCAGGTCATGACCGAAGTCGGCATCGGCAACGACTTGGTGCACCGCCCCGACACCCTGCACCGCCTGGGTGTAGACAATGAAACTGTAGCGCGCGTACATCCCGGCGTCGGCATCGGTGAGCAGCGCGCGTGCGGCCATTTCGAGCAGGTCGCTCGATCCGTGGCCCAGGGTGATCCACGACGGCGGAACGTCCAGGTGCCGCGCCAATGCCTGTTT
>JAJZAQ010000089.1 GCA_021799355.1 Pseudomonadota bacterium | reverse complement strand
CGCCTCCGGCGGCCCCTGCAGGGGGCTGAATGAGAGAAAATCTGAAACCAAACCATCCGCTTGACTGTCAGGCCCAAACGGTCCGACTCAAGCCAACAAGCCTCCTCGAAACCCGGGGCGGTTCAGTCAGATCGAAAGCGCCAAGATTGTCATCGGCAAGGTGTTCTCGCGTTTCTGGTTCCGCATCCCGGTTGAGCGGCGTGCGTCATTCATAGTTCGGGCGAGAGGCTGATTCGAATGGCAACAAAGAAACCCACCAAAACCGCTCCCAGCTGGAGCGACGTCAAAACCAGGCTAGCTGATTTCGATCGCGCCGGTCTGCTGGGGCTGGTGCATGACCTCTACGCCGCCAGCAAAGACAACAAGGCGTTCCTGCACGCCCGCTTTGGCCTGGGCGATGACCCGCTGCAGCCCTACAAGGACGTGATCATCCGCTGGATCAATCCGCCAGATTTCCGCCGTCCGATTTCGGTCAGCAAGGCCAAAAAGGCGATCAGCGACTACAAGAAAGCGGTCGGCCAGCCTGAAGGCTTGGCCGAACTCACGGTGTTCTACTGCGAAGAGGTGTTCGACTTCCTGGCCGGATGCGGCATGGAGGACGAAGGCTTTTACGACGCGCTGGTGCGGATGTTCGAGCAGGCGCTGAAATACGTGCTGGCCTTGCCTGCCGCGCAGCGGGCCAAGTTCCTCGTCCGGCTCGACCGGGTGCGGCAACTTGGGCAAAACGTCGGCTGGGGCGTCGGCGATGATTTCAACCATTTCTGGTCGAAGGCCGGGTTGGCGGGTGACGAATGAAAAAATGCGGAGAAAACGGTGTGGGCACTTGGCGCATCTTCTGCTGCCGGCGCTGTCATCCCCGTGAGCAATCGTTGAGATAAATCGTGCCAAGCATGCGACAGTACGGCCATCTGACCGCTCCGGGAGGTTCCCATGCCCGAACGCTTCAACGCCCGCCTGTCGCAACCCTTGGCTGAATTCGTGGATCGAATGGTCGGCGAGACGGGGCTTTACGAAACGCCTAGCGAATACGTGCGCGACTTGATCCGCCGCGACATGAAACGGCGCGACGGCCAGTTCGTGCAGGAATCCATCCTCGCTGGATACCACGATGTGGCGGCAGGCCGCGTCTTTGCGTCCAGCGGCGACTTCAAGGCCGACATGGCGGTACTCGACCGCAAGGAAGCCGATGGCTGGAAATGACTTGCCATCGCCCGCCAATCCCCGACGTCCCCTGTCTTCGCCCGCTCAGGCGGCCACTTCGATGAACAGGCCCTTTTCCTCGCGTTCGAAGTGGTGTTCGAGCAGGTGCTGCAACGGCAGCGTAGCGTCGAGCAGGTCCAGACGCTCGCCCGCGCTCAAGGCGTCTGCAGGCAGTTCGTGCAGACGCTGGTGCCACTGCGCGATCATGTCGCCGAGTTTGGCGTGCTCGGCCAGATACACCTTGGGCTGCCAGCGCGCGTTGCGCTGCAGTCGACCGATCCACTCTTCCTCTTCTGCCGCGATGTGCGCCGCGTGCAACGCCTTCAGCTCGTCAAGCGCCTGTCTGGCTGCGGCCACCTTCCCGTCCAACATTGCCAACCGCACGGCGCGGATGGTGCGCAACATGGCCTGATGTTCGTCGAGCAAGGTGACAATGGATTTGTGCGTCATGGCAAGGTAGGCATGGTGCGGGAGTTGACGGAGTCTTTGCCGCCAAGCAGCCCCTGGTCATCCAGCCGCTTGAGCAGCAACAAAAAGTACACCATCCCGGCGTATGGCCGCCAGCGTAGCGTCAAAGTTTGCATCGCCGCGGCATCCAGCCGCGGCTGGCCGAGCCATAGCGCCAGATGTTTGTGCGCGCCGACATCGTCCACTGGCAGCACGGCCAGGCGCCCCAGGCCGCGCAGGGCGACATATTGCGCACTCCAGCGCTTGATGCCGCGCAGCCGGCTGAGCAGTGCAACCGCTTGCGCATCGTCGGCCGCAACCAGTGCCTGCTGATCGAGCGCGCCGCTTTGCACGGCCTGCGCACAGCCCAGCAGGTAATCCGCCTTGCGCTGGCTCCAGCCGAGTTCGCGCAACGTCTGCGCGCCTGCGCCGAGCACCGCTGACGGGCTGGGAAACGGCGGCGGGATGGTCTGGCTTGCCTGCGGAGCGAGATAGGCTGCGGTTTTGCCGAGCAACGCCAGCCCGCTGGCCAGGCTGACCTGCTGACAGGCCACCGCGTTGGCCAGCGCCTCGAACACGCTGGGCAGGCGCGGCGGACGAAAACCGCGGTACCGCGCGGCCAGCGGCGCCAGCTGGGCATCGCCCGCCGCCATGCGCTCGAACGGTTCCACGGCCACATCCAGCCCGAGCATCGCCCGCACTTGTCCGACGATCTGCGCACGTCGCCCAGCCCTTGGAGCTGACCGCCCCGCACAGTAGACGACCAGCCGCGGTGCCTGCACCGTGCCGGTTTGCTCCACCTCGACGGGTACCGGCTCGACGCCGACGCTCAGGCTGCGTCGCCAGCGCGCGCCGTCCCAGACGTCGATGCGGTTGGCCGGTGAGCGACGCAATGCCCAGACGGTCAAATCGAGGCGGAATGCCGCAGGGGCAGCGATCTCCAGACGCGCAGTCACTGTCGTCCCGCGCGCAAATGCGGCAGCAGCGCCACGGCGTTGTTGTGCGCCTCGTCGTGCGCGGCAAACAGCAGGGTGGCACGCGGCTGCCCGGCAAGTGCCTGACGCAGCGCCGCCAGTGCAGCCGCCTTGTCGGGCTGCGCCAGTTCCTGCGCGTAACGCTGACGGAACTCGTCCCATTTCGATGGCTCATGGCCGAACCACTGGCGCAAGGCATCGCTGGGCGCGACGTCGCGCGCCCACAGATCGATGTGCGCCGACGCTTTGCTCAAACCACGCGGCCACAGACGATCGACCAGCACCCGAAATCCGTCCTCAGCCGCCGCCGGCGCGTACACCCGTTTGACCGCAAGATTGTTGGCCATCGTGCGACTCCTCACGGCATCCAGCCGTCTATTGATGCATTATAGTTACCACATTAAGCGGCGTTGTTCGCCGCCTTCACGGGAGTTGACATGCCCATGAGTTTGCTGGGCGGCACGTCGTCTGCCGCCGGATTCGATGCGCCGTTGGCCCTGCTCTCCGCCTGCCACGAACGCATCGCCAAACAATGCGCCACCCTGCAACGCCTGCCGGCCCACCTCGCCGCGCACGGTGCCGATGCCGATGCAAAACAGGCGGCAAGCCAAATCCTGCGCTATTTCGAAACCGCCGGCCATCATCACCACCAGGATGAAGAGCTCGATGTGTTTCCTGCCCTGCGCGAGGCAGTGGCCGGGTCGGATGCGCTCTGCCTGCGCGACATGATGGCGCGCATCGCGCAGGAACACCGCGCACTCGACGCGGACTGGCAGCGGCTGCGACAACAACTCACCGCGGTGATCGCCGGCGATGCTGCCGCGCTGGACGCGGCAGACGTCGCTGCTTTCGCCGCGCGCAACCAACGCCACATTGCGTTTGAGGAGGGAGAATTCCTGCCGATGGCCGCGCGTCTGCTCGATGAGTCCCAGCTGCGCGCCATCGGCCAGTCCATGCGCGCCCGCCGCAGCGCCTGACCCACGCCCCCCCAGCCTCCGCTCCGCGGCCGCATCTGCTGGGCTTGCTGGTTTATGGCTATGCCAGCGGCGTGCACTCCAGCCGCAAGATCGAGCGCGCCACTTACGACTCGGTGGCGTTTCGCTTCGTGGCGGCCAACACCCACCCGGATCATGACACGCTGGCCACGTTTCGACGGCGGTTTCTCAAGGAGGTGGAGGAACTGTTTGTGCAAGTGCTGCTGCTGGCGCGCGAGATGCGGCTGCTCACAGCGATGCGCAGGCCGCACCTGACGGGATGGACGTGCCTGCGGAGATGGCTCGGCGCGAACAGCGGCTGAGCGCCATCGCGCAAGCCAAGGCCCAGATCGAGCAGCGTGCGGCCGAGCGCCATCAGCGCGAGCAGCAGGAGTTTGAAGCCAAGCTGGCCAAACGAGAGGCTCAGCGCAAGGCTGGCCGCAAGCCACGGGGCAAGGCTCCGCTGCCGCCGCAAGCCGGCCCCAGGGACACGGATCAGGTCAACCTGACGGATGAAGAGTCGCGCATCATGCCGGTTTCTGGCGGGGGCTTTGAGCAAAGCTATAACGCACAGGCCAGCGTGGACACCCAGACGATGCTGGTCCTCACCGCCCATGTCAGCCAGGCTTGCAACGACAAGCGCGAAGTCCAGCCCACGATCCAGGCCATCAAGGCGCTGCCTGAGGTGTTGGGTGTGGTGCAGACGCTGATGGCTGACAACGGCTATTGCAGTCGGGCCAGCGCGCAGGCTTGCAGCGATGCGGGCATCGCGCCACTGCTGGCGATCAAGCGCCAGAGCCACCACCTGCCGGTGCTTGAGCGCTTTGCACCCGATACGCCAGCGCCTGAAGAATCGGATCCCATGCAACAGATGGCGCACCGGCTGGGCACACAGGCAGGCCGTGCGCTGTACAAGCTGCGCAAGCAAACGGTCGAGCCGGTGTTTGGCATCATCAAGCGGGTCATGGGCTGGCGGCAGATGAGCATGCGCGGGCTGCTCAAGGCCCAGGGCGAATGGAAGCTGGTGACCATGGCCTGGAACATCAAGCGCATGCATGTGCTGCGGGCGGCGTGAAAGGGACGATGGTGCTCGCCAAACACGCCCAAGCACCTGCGCTGGCGCGACCCAGAACGCCCCAGGCGGCCCGACTCCGCCTTGACAGCCCGCCACGGCTCTTCAACCAACCCCAATGCCCCGGCGCGTCGCCAACCTTGGGACAATTCAAATCAAGTCCGACAGGCTCCTAGTGTCCTGTCCCGCTGATACGTGAACAAAGTCGATGCAGCTTCTCGAGGATGGAGTCGGCGGTGGCGGTCCACCTGAAGGGCTGGCAGTTTGTGTTGTAGGTCGCGACGAAG
>JAJZAQ010000039.1 GCA_021799355.1 Pseudomonadota bacterium | reverse complement strand
GCAATCGGCTGAACGACCATGCCGCCACGCGCCCTGGCTGCCTGCCGGGGCGCAGGCACGCGAGCCGTCTCCCGCCCCAGCCGCACCATGTCGCTGCTGACCACCGCCGCGCTGTTCGTGCTCACCGCCGTGGCCGAAATCGCCGGCTGCTACCTGCCCTACCTCTGGCTCAAGGGACGCGCCGCCGTCTGGGTTCTCGTCCCTGCGGCCGCCGCCCTGGCGCTGTTCGTCTGGCTGCTGACCCTGCAGCCCAGCGCGGCAGGCCGGGTGTACGCGGCGTATGGCGGGGTATACGTTGCCGTGGCGCTGCTGTGGCTGTGGCTGGTCGAAGGTATCCGCCCCAGCGTGTGGGACGTGACCGGATCGGCGGTCGCCCTGTTGGGCATGTTGATCATCGTGCTCGGTGCACGTTCCTGAGGCGTGCACACCGCCGCCGGTGCGGCATCACCGCGGCATCACCGCGGCGTCAATGCAGCTTGATGCGCGGTTCGATGGGGCGCGAAATCAGCCGCGCCAGCGTGAGGAACACGGTTTTCCAGAAGCCGTGCAGCGCGTGCAAGTGCATCCGGTAGAGCAGCCAGTAAATGAAGCGGGCAAAGTGCCCTTCGATGAACAGACTGCCTTTGGACAGGCCGCCCATCAGATTGCCGACGGTGCTGTGCTCGCCCAGCGACACCAGCGAGCCGAAGTCGCGGTAGCGGAAATCGCGCAGTGGTCGCCCCTGCAGCTGCCGCTGGATCTGTCGCAGCAAAAAGCTGGCCTGCTGATGCGCGGCCTGCGCCCGCGGCGGCACGTTGCCCGCATGCCCCTCCCACGGGCAGGCGGCGCAGTCGCCGATGGCGTAAATCGCGTCGTCGCGCGTGGTTTGCAGCGTGGAACGCACGACGAGCTGGTTGATGCGGTTGGTTTCCAGACCTTCCAGATCACGCAGGAAATCCGGCGCCTTCACCCCCGCCGCCCACACCACCAGTTCGGCCGGAAGAAAGTCGCCGTCTGCGGTGCGCACCCCGGTGGCGGTCACCTCGGTGACGCGCTTGCCGGTGTGCATTTGCACGCCGAGCTTGGCCAGTTCGGCCGCGGCGGCTGCGGACAAGCGCTCGGGCAGCGCCGGCAGGATGCGCGGTGCCGCCTCGACCAGACTGAGGCGTACGTCGCGCTCGGGGTCGATGCGGTCCAGGCCGTACGCCGCGAGCACGCGGGTGGAGTTATGCAGCTCGGCGACCAGTTCGACTCCGGTGGCCCCGGCGCCGATGGCCACGACTTTGAGCTGCTCCGGGCGCAGCGGCGTGGTCTGGGTGTTGGCGGCGATACAGGCGTTGACCAGACGGCGGTGAAACCGCCGCGCGTCTTCCGGCGTGTCCAGGGCGATGGCGTACTCGGCTGCGCCGGGAGTGCCGAAATCGTTGTTCTGGCTGCCCACGGCAATCACCAGAATGTCGTAGCCGATGCGCCGCCGCGGCACGATCTCGCGGCCGGTTTCCTCGTCCAGCGTGGGCGCCACCAACACCTCCTTGCGTGCGCGGTCCAGCCCGTCCATTGCGCCGAGACGGTAGCTGAAGTGATGCCACGACGATTGCGCCAGATAGTTGAGCGCGTTGTCGTCGATGCCCAGCGTGCCTGCCGCCGCCTGGTGCAGCAGCGGCTTCCACAAATGGCTGCGCCCGCGCTCGATCAGGGTGATGTCGGCACGGCGCCGCCGCCCCAGCGTATCGCCCAGACGGGTGGCCAGTTCCAGCCCGCCCGCGCCCCCGCCCACGATGACGATGCGCGGCAATCCGGCAGAAGGAGAAGCATTCATGGCAAAACCGCAGGCTGCAAAGACCTCTATTGGAGACCGCCGCCGCCACGAGCGCAAGCGCACGACGGCAGGCGCCTGCGCGCAGTCGCCGCGTCCATCCGAGCGCACAGGCCCTAACATGCTGGCTGTCGCCGCCGCCCGCGCCCTGCCGGGAACGCCGCGGCTCCAACCCGTAAACCCGAAGATGAACGAGAAGTACGACGCCAGCGCGGTCGAGGCCGCCGCGCAAGCCCACTGGCAAGCCACCGACGCCTACCGCGTGCGTGAGGACAAGCCGGGCAAAAAGTTCTACGCCTGCTCGATGCTGCCCTACCCCTCGGGCAAGCTGCACATGGGCCATGTGCGCAACTACACCATCAACGACATGCTCGCGCGCTACCTGCGCATGAACGGGCACAACGTGCTCATGCCGATGGGCTGGGACGCCTTCGGCCTGCCCGCGGAAAACGCGGCGATGAAAAACAAGGTGCCGCCGGCGAAGTGGACTTACGACAACATCGCCTATATGAAAAAGCAGATGCAGGCGATGGGGCTGGCGATCGACTGGAGCCGCGAAGTCGCCACCTGCTCGCCCGACTACTACAAGTGGAACCAGTGGCTGTTCCTGAAGATGCTGGACAAAGGCATCGCCGAGCGCCGCACCCAGGTGGTCAACTGGGACCCGGTCGACCAGACCGTGCTGGCCAACGAGCAGGTGATCGACGGCCGCGGCTGGCGCAGCGGCGCGCCGGTGGAAAAGCGCGAAATCCCCGGCTACTACCTCAAGATCACCGACTACGCCGAGGAGCTGCTTTCCGCAGTGGCCGACCCGGCGGACAAAAACTTCCTTTCCGGCTGGCCCGAGCGCGTGCGGCTGATGCAGGAAAACTGGATTGGCAAAAGCGAAGGCGTGCGCTTTGCCTTCCCGCACACCATCTGCGGCGACGACGGCCGGCTGATCCAAGACGGGCGGCTTTTTGTTTTCACCACCCGCGCCGACACCATCATGGGCGTGACCTTCTGCGCCGTCGCCCCCGAGCATCCGCTGGCCGCGCATGCGGCGGCGGGCAACGCCGAACTCGCGGCGTTCATCGAGCGGTGCAAGCTCGGCGGCACCACTGAAGCCGAGTTGGCGCTCAAAGAAAAAGAGGGCATGCCCACCGGGCTTTCGGTGACGCATCCGCTGACCGGCGAAGCGGTGCCGGTGTGGGTCGGCAACTATGTGCTGATGAGCTACGGCGACGGCGCGGTCATGGGCGTGCCGGCGCACGACGAGCGCGATTTTGCCTTCGCCAAAAAATACGGCTTGCCGATCAAACAGGTCGTTGCCGTAGAGGGCGAGACGTTTACCACCGAGGCCTGGGCCGAGTGGTACGCCGACAAACAACGCGGGCGCTGCGTGCACTCGGGCGTGCTCGACGGTCTGCCGTACCAGGCGGCCGTCGACAAGGTGGCCGAATTGCTCGCCGCCAAAGGCTTGGGCGAGAAAAAAATCACCTACCGGCTGCGCGACTGGGGTATTTCGCGGCAACGCTACTGGGGCACGCCGATTCCCATCATCCATTGCGACGATTGCGGCGCAGTGCCGGTGCCGGAAAAAGACTTGCCGGTGGTGCTGCCAGAGAACCTGATTCCCGACGGCAGCGGCAACCCGCTGGCCAAGTGTGCCGAGTTCGTCAACGTGCCCTGCCCGAAATGCGGCAAACCGGCGCGGCGCGAAACCGACACGATGGACACTTTCGTCGATTCGAGCTGGTACTTCCTGCGCTACACCTGTGCCGACAACGCGCGGGCCATGGTCGACGCGCGCACCGACTACTGGATGCCGATGGACCAGTACATCGGCGGCATCGAGCACGCCATCCTGCACCTGCTGTACGCGCGGTTCTGGACCAAGGTGATGCGCGACCTCGGGCTGGTCAACATCGACGAGCCGTTTCAGCGCCTGCTCACCCAGGGCATGGTGCTCAACCACATCTACTCGCGCAAAACGCCGCAAGGCGGCATCGAATACTTCTGGCCGCACGAGGTCGAGAACGTGTTCGACGCGCAGGGCAAAATCGTCGGTGCCAAGCTCAAAGCCGACGGTTCGCCGGTGGACTACGGCGGCGTCGGCACCATGAGCAAGAGCAAAAACAACGGCGTCGACCCGCAGGACTTGATCGACCGGTATGGCGCCGACACCGCGCGGCTGTTCACCATGTTCGCCGCCCCGCCCGAAGCCACGCTGGAGTGGAACGACGCCGCAGTCGAAGGCGCGCATCGCTTTTTGCGCCGGGTATGGAGCTTTGCGTACAAACTGCACGCCACGCCCGACGATGGCGCCGCCGCCGGCGACGCCGCGCGCCGGTTGCGGCGCGAACTGCACCAGACGCTGCAGCAGGTGAATTTCGACTACGCGCGCATGCAGTACAACACCGTGGTATCTGGCGCGATGAAACTGCTCAACGCCCTCGAAGCCGCCGACCCGGCGCAGCCCGGCATGGCCGCCGCGCTGCGCGAAGGCCTAGGCATTTTGCTGCGCGTGCTCTACCCGGCCACGCCACACATCGCGCACGTGCTGTGGCAGGATCTGGGCTACGCCGCGCAGTGGGGAGATTTGCTCGACTGCCGCTGGCCCGAGGTCGATCCCGCCGCGCTGGCACAGGACGAAATCGAACTCGTGCTGCAGATCAACGGCAAGCTGCGCGGTGCCCTGCGCCTGCCTGCGGCGGCGAGCCGGCAGGACATCGAGGCCGCGGCGCTAGCCAGCGAGGCGTTCCAGCGTTTCGGCGAGGGCCGGGCGGCGAAAAAGGTCGTCGTCGTCCCCGGACGGCTGGTCAACGTGGTGGTCTGACATGCGCCCCGTCGTGCTGTCTGCGTCCCGTCGTGCGCTGCTGCGCGCCGCCGCGGCACTGCTGCTGCCCGCCGCAGCGCTGGGCGGCTGCGGTTTTCAGCTACGCGGCTCGACCAATCTGGCGTTTGCCACGCTGTACATCCAGGGGCCGGACAATTCGCCGTTCGTCATCGCGCTGAAGCGGCGGATTGCCGCGACCACGGCCACCCGCCTGACCACCGACGCCAAATCGGCGCAGGCCGTGTTCACCCTGCTGGGCGAGACGCAGACGCAAACGCCGCAGGCGTACAACGCCGATGGCACCGTGGCGCAATACCAGTTGCGCGATACGGTGCGCTTTACGCTCACCACCCCGCAGGGCAAGGTCCTCATCGCCCCGACCGAGCTGACGCAGACGAGCAATCTGAGCTACAGCTCCAGCGCGACGCTGGCCAAGGCGAACGAATCCGATCTGCTCTACCGCGGCATGCGCGAGGAACTCATCGACCGCCTGATGTTCCAGCTCGCCGCGGTCCGGGAGCACTGATGCAAATCGCCGCCGACCAGCTCGCCGCCCATCTCGCCGGCCCGCCCGCTGCGCTGTACGTGGTGCACGGCGACGAAATCCTGCTGGTCAACGAAGCCGTCGATGCCATCCGCGCTGCAGCGCGCCGCGCGGGTTTCGACGAACGCGAAAGCCACATGGCCGAGCGCGGTTTCGACTGGGGCCGCCTGCTCACCGGCAGCCGTGAGCTCAGCCTGTTCGGCGGACGGCGGCTGATCGAACTGCGCATCCCCGGCGGCAAGCCCGGACGCGACGGCGCGCAGGCGCTGGCCGAGCTGCCGGCGCATCTCTCGCCCGACGTCATGGCCGTGGTGGTGCTGCCACGACTGGACGCCGCGACGCAAAAATCCGCCTGGTTCGCCGCGCTGGAGCGGCACGGCGTGGCCGTGCGCGTGGACAGCGTCGAACTGGCGCAGCTGCCGCGCTGGATCGCCGCCCGGCTGCAGCGCCACGGGCTGAAGCTGCCAGCCGGCGATGCCGGCCGCGCGCTCAGCGATTTTCTGCTCGCCCGCGTCGAGGGCAATCTGCTCGCCGCGCACCAGGAAATCGAAAAACTCGCGCTGCTCTGCCCGCCGGGAGAGTTGGACATGCAGCAGGTCGAACAGGCCGTGCTCAACGTCGCGCGCTACAGCGTGTTCAAACTCGGCGAGGCCGTGCTCGGCGGCGACGTGCCGCGGCTGCAACGCATGCTCGCCGGGCTGCAGGCCGAGGGCGTCGCCCCGGTGCTGGTGCACTGGACGCTGACCGACGATGTGCGCGCCTGGCTGCGCATCCGTCACGGTCTGGACGCCGGGCAGGCGCTGCCCGCGCTGCTGCGCGCCAACCGCGTCTGGGGGGTGAAAGAAAAGCTGCTCGAACGCGCCCTGCCGCGGCTGCGCGCGCCGGCGCTGGAGCATTTGCTGCAGCTGGCGGCGCAGTGCGACCTGGCGGTCAAAGGGCTGCGCCCTGCCACGCTGCCGCACGATCCCTGGGCGGCGCTGCACGTGCTGGCGCTGTCGATGCTCGACGCGCTCTGGCCAACGCCGCCGGCTGCGCGGCAGGGCCGTCGCCTCGTGCTGCACGCCGCAATCTGAACTCTCGCCGCGTTTGCCGCTCAGAAGCCGGGCGGCCAGCGCCGCCTCTTCCTGCACGCCCTGCCGTGCGACGTGTTCCGTTTTGACCTTCCGCCTGCCATGACTGCTGACCGACGTTTTGTCGCGCGCCGCTGGCGCGCAGTTGCCTCGCTTCTCCTCGCCGTGGCTGCCGGCCACGCCACCGCCTTCGCCCAGCCGCCGCTGCCCACGCTGACCGCCGGCCCCGACGACGTCATGCGCATCCTGCCTGCGCCGCTGCTGGACTCGCTGCAACCCCGCTGCGACACGCACCGCGCCACCTCTGCGACGTGGCGGGCACAGCTCGACGCCACTGCGGCGCTGCTCGACGCCCTGGATCAAGCCGCGGTACCGGCAGCGCAGGCCACCCTGCCCGCGACCATGCTGTGCCCGGCAGGCGCGCCGCTGGCCGCGGCGTGGCGGCGGGCGACGGAACAGGCGAGCAATCTGGTCAAACTCGATTTTCCCGGCGCCCCGGTGCTGCCCGGCAGCGCCTCGACCCAGGCCGGCGCGCCGGCAGTGTCCGGCGTCAGTTTCATCGGCTTGACGGGCAGCCGGGTGCTGGTCGTCAACCGCGGCACACAGCCGGTGCGCGTGCGGCTGGGCAGTTGGATCGGCAACGCCGCGCGGCTGGATCAATACACCCGGCAGCCGGGTGCCTCGCGGCGCATCGGCCATCTGCAGCGCGCACTCGACGCCGCGGACGCGCAGGGCATCGTGCTGCCGCCGATGTCACTGAGCGTGGTCGGCTGAGACGGTGTGAACGCGCCCGCCATCGCCCGCGCGTGGCTCAGCCGGCCCACTGGCGCAATTCGTCCAGGCCGACCACGCCCTGCCACGGCTGGCCGCGCACCAGGCCGCTGGCGGCCTGCGTCGCGTCGCCCAGGCCGTCGAGCCAGGCCAGCGCGCCGGTAAAGTCTTCGTCGCGGGTGTACGTGCCGGTGGTCACTACGGTGCGCAACCCGGCGCCGTGCGCGGCGCGCAGGCCATTGGTCGAATCCTCGAACGCCAGGCAGTGCCCGGCGGCCAGACCCAGACGGTCCAGCACCCAGGTGTAGATGCCGGGGTCGGGCTTTTTGCGCGGCACGGCGTCACCGGCGCCGACGACTTCGAACCACTCCATGCCACCCGGCCCGAGAGTGGCCTGCAGCAGCGCCTGCACATTGTCCGGCGTGGTCGTGGTGGCGATGGCCAGACGCAGCCCGGCGCCACGCGCCTGCTCCAGCAGCCGGCGCACTCCAGGCCGCAGCGCGATGCCTCCCTCGGCCACCAGCCGCACGTAATGCGCGGTTTTGCGCCGATGC
The DNA here is from genome assembly GCA_021799355.1 of Pseudomonadota bacterium. GTDB lineage: Bacteria > Pseudomonadota > Gammaproteobacteria > Burkholderiales > Burkholderiaceae_C > Thiomonas. The sequence goes on along the minus strand of JAJZAQ010000039.1, from coordinate 19,036 downwards.
AGCTCGGCGATGAGCGCATCCGCACCCGGCGCGGCGGCGGCCTGCGGGTCGATCTCCTGCCAGTAATGCAGCATGCGCTCCTTGCCGCCGGTGATCGCCAGCAGCCGGCCGTAGGTGGGCACGTCCCAGTGCCAGTCCAGCCCGGCGTCGGCAAACGCCTGGTTGAAGGCGATGCGATGGCCGTCGCGCTCGGTCTCGGCGAGGGTGCCGTCGACGTCGAAAATCAGCGCGCGCAGTTCCCCGCGTGCCGCGCTCATGCCGCGTCCTTCCACTTGATCGAGCAGCCGATGCTGGGGTATTGCTCATCCGGGCCGACGCCGGTGGCAGCGATCTGTTTCATTGCCTCGAACAGGTCACGCCGGGTATCGGGCGGCGCGGCCTGCTTGCGCGAGGCGTCGAGCTGGCCGCGGTATTCGAGCTTGAGGTCGGCGTTGAAGCCGAAAAAGTCCGGGGTACACACCGCGCCATACGCCCGCGCCACGGCCTGCGACTCGTCGAACAGATACGGGAAGGCGAAGCCGTGCTTGGCGGCAAACACCTTCATGTTGTCGAACGAGTCTTCGGGGTAGGCGACGGTGTCGTTGCTGTTGATCGCCACCGCGCCGATGCCCAGCGCGCGCAGGTCGTCGGTGTCGCGCTTGATGCGGTCGGCCACGGCCTGCACGTAGGGGCAGTGGTTGCAGATGAACATCACCAGCAGCCCCTTGGGGCCGCGCACGTCGGTCAGGGTGTAGGTGCGCCCGTCGATGCCGGGCAGGGAAAAATCAGGGGCGGCAAAGCCGCGTTGCAGGGGATCGGCGGTAGCAGCCATGCGGTTTCTCCGGTTCAGAGGTTGAAGGGAAGGCCGGCGCAGACGACAACCCCGGCGCGCAGCCGGGGTTGAAAGCCATTGCACCGCGCCGGACTCGACGCGGCTTGATACCGGCGATCAGTTGACCTTGGGATCGAGCGCGCCTTTTTCGTAGCGCTTGTACATCTCTTCCAGGCTGATCGGCTTGATCTTGCTGGCCTTGCCTGCGGTACCGAAGGCTTCGTAGCGCGCCTTGCAGATCTCCTTCATCGCCTTGGTCGAGGCGGCGAGGAATTTGCGCGGGTCGAATTCCTTGGGGTTTTCGGCGAGGAATTTGCGCGTCGCACCGGTGGAGGCCATGCGCAGGTCGGTGTCGATGTTGACCTTGCGCACCCCGTGCTTGATGCCTTCGACGATTTCCTCGACCGGCACGCCGTAGGTCTCGCCCATGTCGCCGCCGTATTCGTTGATGATCTTCAGCCACTCCTGCGGCACGCTCGACGACCCGTGCATCACCAGGTGCACCGAGGGAATGCGCTTGTGGATTTCCTTGATGCGGTCGATGGCGAGGATGTCGCCGGTCGGCGGGCGGGTGAACTTGTACGCGCCGTGGCTGGTGCCAATGGCGATGGCCAGCGCATCGACGTGGGTCTTCTTGACGAAGTCGGCGGCTTCGTCGGGGTCGGTCAGCAGCTTGGAATGATCGAGCTTGCCTTCGGCGCCGATGCCGTCTTCCTCACCGGCCATGCCGGTTTCCAGCGACCCCAGGCAGCCGAGCTCGCCTTCGACCGACACGCCGCAGGCATGCGCCATTTCGACCACCCGGCGGGTGACGTCGACGTTGTATTCATAGGTGGTGGGGGTCTTGCCGTCGGTGCCGAGCGAGCCGTCCATCATCACCGAGCTGAAACCGAGCTGGATGGAGCGCTGGCACACCGCCGGGCTGGTGCCGTGATCCTGGTGCATGCACACCGGAATGTCGGGGAACTCCTCGATCGCGGCAAGGATGAGGTGGCGCAGGAAGGGCGCGCCGGCGTATTTGCGCGCACCGGCGGAGGCCTGGACGATGACCGGCGAGTCGGTTTCGGCAGCCGCTTCCATGATGGCGCGCATCTGCTCCAGATTGTTGACGTTGAACGCCGGCACGCCGTAGGAATACTCGGCGGCGTGGTCGAGCAGTTGACGCAGGGAAATCAGGGCCATGATGGTCTCCTCTACAGAATGGGAAAGGGGCAGATCGGGGCAGGTCAGGACAGCGGCAGTTTGGCGCGCTGCTGCAGGATCTCGAAGGCGGGCAGCAGCTTGCCTTCGAGCACTTCGAGGAAGGCGCCACCGCCGGTGGAGATGTAGCCGATGCGGTCGGCGATGCCGTATTTGGCGATGGCCGCCAGCGTATCGCCGCCGCCAGCGATGGAAAAGCCCTTGCTGTCGGCGATCGCCAAGGCCAGCGTCCTGGTGCCGTTGGCGAAGGCGTCGAACTCGAACACCCCGACCGGGCCGTTCCAGACGATGGTACCGGCGGTCTTGAGCCTGTCGGCCAGCATCTGCGCGGTCTTCGGGCCGATGTCCAGGATCATGTCGTCGGCGCCGACGTCCTTGGCGTCCTTCACCGTGGCCTTGGCGTCGGCGGCAAAGCGGTCGGCGACGACCACGTCCACCGGAATCGGCACTTCGGCGCCACGCGCCTTCATCTTGTCCATCACCTTTTTCGCTTCTTCCACCAGATCGGGCTCGGCCAGGCTCTTGCCGATCGGCAGGCCGGCGGCGAGCATGAAGGTGTTGGCGATGCCGCCGCCGACGATCAGGCCGTCGACCTTGTCGGCCAGGCTTTGCAGGATGGTCAGCTTGGTCGACACCTTGGAGCCGGCGACGATGGCCAGCAGCGGCCGCGCCGGTTTTTCCAGCGCGCGGTTGATGGCGTCGATCTCCGCGGCGAGCAACGGCCCGGCGCAGGCGATGGGCGCGTATTTGGCGATGCCGTGGGTGCTGGCCTCGGCGCGGTGCGCGGTGCCGAAGGCGTCGTTGACGTAGATGTCGCACAGCTTGGCGTATTTCTGCGCCAGTGCGTCGTCGTTCTTTTTCTCGCCTTTGTTCAGGCGGCAGTTTTCCAGCAGCACGACGTCACCGGGACGCACGTCGAAGCCGCCGTCGACCCAGTTCTGCACCAGCCGCACCGGCACGCCCAGCAGCTCGGACAGGCGCTTGCCCACCGGGGCGAGCGAGTCCTCGGGCTTGAATTCGCCCTCGGTCGGGCGGCCCAGGTGCGAGGTGATCATCACCGCGGCGCCGGCGTCCAGCGCCATTTTCACCGCGGGCACCGACGCACGTACCCGGGTGTCTTCGGTGATTTCGCCCTTGTCGTTCAGCGGCACGTTCAGGTCGGCACGGATGAACACCCGCTTGTCCTGCGCAAAACCGCGCTTGCACACCTCTTCGAAGGTCAGGATCTGCATCTGTTTTCTCCTCGGTTCTGCCGCGGCGGCTGGCGTGCGCACGCCAGCCGCACGCCCGGCATCAGTGGGTGGCGACGTGCTTGACGAAGCGCATCATGTTGCAGGTGTAGCCGTACTCGTTGTCGTACCAGGAGACGACCTTGACGAAGGTCGGGTCCAGCGCGATGCCGGCCTCGGCGTCGAAAATCGACGGCATCGAGCAGCCGCGGTAGTCGGTCGAGACGACCTTGTCCTCGGTGTAGCCGAGCACGCCCTTGAGCGCGCCTTCGGAAGCCGCCTTCATCGCCTTGCAGATGTCGTCGTAGCTGGCGGGCCTTTCGAGTTCGACGGTCAGGTCGACCACCGACACATCGGGAGTGGGCACGCGGAAGGCCATGCCGGTGAGCTTTTTGTTCAGCTCGGGAATGACCTTGCCGACGGCCTTGGCCGCGCCGGTGCTCGACGGGATGATGTTGTCCAGGATGCCGCGGCCGCCGCGCCAGTCCTTGCTCGACGGGCCGTCCACGGTTTTCTGTGTCGCGGTGGCGGCGTGCACCGTGCTCATCAGCCCGCGCTTGATGCCGAAGCTGTCGTGCAGCACCTTGGCCACCGGGGCCAGGCAGTTGGTCGTGCACGACGCGGCGGAGACGATTTTTTCGCCTGCGTACTTGGTGTGGTTGACGCCGTAGACGAACATCGGCGTGTCGTCTTTCGACGGTGCGGACTGCACCACTTTCTTCGCGCCGGCGTCGATGTGCTTCTGGCAGGTGTCGAGGGTGAGGAAAAAGCCGGTGGCTTCGACCACCACGTCGGCGTTCACTTCATTCCACTTCAGGTTGGCCGGGTCGCGCTCGGCGGTCAGCCGAATCTTTTTGCCGTTGACCACCAGATGGTTGCCCTCGACGGCGATGCTGCCGTTGAAGCGGCCGTGCACCGAGTCGTACTGCAGCATGTAGGCGAGGTAGTCGGGTTCGAGCAGGTCGTTGATGGCAACGACTTCCATGTCTTTGAACTCGGCTTCCTGGGCCAGCGCGCGGAACACCATCCGGCCAATGCGGCCAAAGCCATTGATGGCAACTCGAATCGTCATGGGAATCTCCTGAACAAAGTGGACAACGGAAATGAAAGGTGTGGAAGTGTGTTCTGCGCGGGCGGTCAGTCTGCCGGGTGCAGGGCAGGCGCCTGCACCGCCTCGGCGACTGCGGCGACGGTGGGAATGATGCGATCGGGTGCGGCCAGGGCGATCGGCTTGCCGTGGTTGTATCCGTAGGGCACGGCCCAGATCGGCACGCCTGCGGCGCGCGCCGTGGCGACATCGATTTCCGAGTCGCCGACGAACAGCGCGCGCTGCGGCGGCACTTTGAACGCCTCCATGCAGTAGCGCACCGGCAGCGGATCGGGTTTTTTCGCCGCCAGCGTGTCGCCGGCGACCATCATGTCGACGTAGTGACGGATGCCATGCACCATCAGCACCGTGGTGGCGAAACGCTGCTCTTTGTTCGTCACCACGGCTACACGCACCTGCGCGGCGCGCAGCGCCTTGAGGCTGTCGGACACCCCCGGGTACAGCCGGCTGCGCTGCCCGGTGCGCTGGGCGTAGAACTCGGCAAACCGCGGCATCAGGATGTCGAGCGTGCCGGTGCGGCGCACCGTGTCCTCTTCGAGCCCGGTGGCATGCGCGTAGGCGTGCAGCAGCAGCTCGCGCGTGCCGTGACCGATCCAGGCGCGAATGAGATGTTCGGACACCTCGGGCAACTGCTGGTCACGCAGCAGGTCGTTGACGGCGTCGGCGATTTCCGGCGCGGTTTCCACCAGCGTGCCGTCGAGGTCGAACATCACCAGGTCGAACATGGCGGGCTCCGGCTGGACGCGTCAGGCCGCTGGCTGCAGCACGGACTTGGCCACCGCCACGGTGTGTTCCGCGGTGATTTTGAAGTGCTGGTAGAGCTGCGGCGCCGGGGCGGACTCGCCGAACGTGCTGATGCCGACCACGCCGCCGTCGAGGCCGACGTATTTGCGCCAGAAATCGGGATGCGCCGCCTCGATCGCCACCCGCGGCACGCCTGCGGGCAGCACCTCGTTACGGTAGGCCGCGTCCTGGCGGTCGAAGGCATTGGTGCACGGCATCGACACCACGCGCGCGGCAATGCCCTGCTCGGCCAGCAGGGTCTGCGCTTTGAGCGCGATTTCGACTTCCGACCCGGTGGCGATGAGCACGATCTGCGGTTTGCCGCCCTGCGCCTCCGACAGCACGTAGCCGCCACGGGAAATCAGCCGCTCGGCGTCTTCGGGGTGCGGCGTGGAGGCCACGTTCTGCCGCGACAGCAGCAGCGCGCTCGGGCCGTGCTTGCGCTCGATGGCGTGCTTCCATGCCACGGCGGTTTCGAGCACGTCGGCCGGGCGCCAGACGTCCAGGTTGGGGATCAGCCGCAGGCTGGGGGTCTGCTCCACGGGCTGGTGCGTCGGGCCGTCTTCGCCCAGGCCGATGGAGTCGTGCGAGAACACGTGGATCACGCGCTGCTTCATCAGCGCGCTCATGCGCACGCCGTTGCGCGAGTAGTCGGAGAACATGAGGAAGGTGCCGCCATACGGCAGGAAGCCGCCGTGCAGCGCCATGCCGTTCATCATCGCCACCATGCCGAACTCGCGCACGCCATACGACAGGTAGTTGAACGCGGTACCCGGCGCGGCCTTCTCGAACGAATGCGAGTCTTTCACCGCGGTGAGGTTCGAGCCGGTGAGGTCGGCCGAGCCGCCGAACAGCCCGGGCAGCGCGGGCACCAGGGTTTCCAGCGCGATCTGCGACGATTTGCGCGTGGCCGTCGGCGCGGTGACGCCGCGCGCCTTGGCGTACATCGCCTGCACCGTCTGCCCCCAGTTGGCGGGCAGGTCGCCCGCCATGCGGCGTTTGAATTCGGCCGCCAGTTCGGGGTGGGCGGCTTCGTAGGCGGCAAAACGCGCATTCCAGTCGGCTTCGAGCTTGGCGCCGTGGTGGCGCGCATCCCAAGCCTGGTAGACGTCGGCGGGAATTTCGAACGGGCCGTAGTCCCAGCCGAGCACGCGGCGCGTGGCCTCGGCTTCGGCCGCGCCCAGCGCGGCGCCGTGCACGTCGTGCGTGCCGGCCTTGTTCGGCGAGCCCCAGCCGATGGTGGTGCGGCAGATGATGAGCGTGGGTTTGTCGCTCATCTTGGCCTCGGCGGTGGCCTTTTCCACGGCGGCTGCGTCATGGCCGTCGATCGGGCCGATGACGTTCCAGCCGTAAGCCTGGAAGCGCAGCGCGGTGTTGTCGGAGAACCAGTGCTCGACGTGGCCGTCGATGGAGATGCCGTTGTCGTCGTAGTAGGCGATGAGCTTGTTCAGCTTGAGGGTGCCGGCCAGCGAGCAGGCCTCGTGGCTGATGCCTTCCATCAGGCAGCCGTCGCCGAGGAACACGTAGGTGCGGTGATCGACGATGGTGTGGCCGGGACGGTTGAACTCGGCGGCGAGCACTTTTTCCGCCAGCGCCATGCCCACGGCGTTGGCGATGCCCTGGCCGAGCGGACCGGTGGTGGTCTCCACCCCCGGGGTGTAGCCGACTTCGGGGTGGCCCGGAGTTTTGCTGTGCAGCTGGCGAAAGCGCTTGAGCTCGTCGATCGGCAGGTCGTAGCCGGTGAGGTGCAGCAGCGCGTAGATCAGCATCGAGCCGTGACCGTTGGACAACACGAAGCGGTCGCGGTTGGCCCAGTGCGGGTTGGCCGGGTTGTGGTGCAGATGGTTGCGCCACAGCACTTCGGCGATGTCGGCCATGCCCATGGGCGCGCCGGGGTGGCCGCTCTTGGCGGCCTCGACGCCGTCGATGGCGAGAAAGCGGATGGCGTTGGCCAGACGGCGGCGTTGTTGGGTGTCGAGTTGCAAGGTGGTCATGGGACGTCTCCGAGGCTTAACCGGCGCGGCGCTTGAGGTCCATCAGGCGCAGGATCATGGGGGTGAAAATCAGCTGCATCGCCAGCCCCATCTTGCCGCCGGGCACCACCAGGGTGTTGGGCCGGCTCATCCAGGAATCGTGCAGCATCGACAGCAGGTAGGGGAAATCGATGCCCTTGGGGTTGGCAAAGCGGATGACCACCATGCTCTCGTCCAGGCTGGGGATGTCCTTGGCGATGAACGGGTTGGAGGTGTCCACCGTGGGCACGCGCTGGAAGTTGACGTGGGTGCGCGAGAACTGCGGGGTGATGTGGTGCACGTAATCGGGCATGCGACGCAGGATGGTGTCCATCACCGCCTCTTGTGAGTAGCCGCGCTGGATCTGGTCGCGGTGCAGCTTCTGGATCCACTCCAGGTTGATGATGGGCACGACGCCGACGAGCAGGTCGACGTGTTTGGCGACGTTGATCTTGTCGTCGGCGTAGCCGCCGTGCAGCCCCTCGTAGAACATCAGGTCGGAGCCCGGCTCGATGTCCTTCCAGTCGGTGAAGTTGCCCGGCTCGACGCCGAATTCCGCGGCCTCACCGGCATCGTGGATGTATTTGCGCACCTTGCCGCCGCCGGTCTCGCCGTAGGTCTTGAACACGTTTTCCAGCTCGTCGAGCAGGTTGGCGTCGGGGCCGAAGTGGCTGAAGTGGCGGTTGCCCGCAGCCTCCTGCTTTTTCATCTCCTCGCGCATTTGCACGCGGTTGTATTTGTGGAACGAGTCGCCCTCGACGATCTGCGCCTTGAGGTTTTCGCGGCGGAAGATGTGCTGGAAGCTGCGCATCACCGTGGTGGTGCCTGCGCCTGAAGAACCGGTGATGGCGATGATGGGATGTTTGACGGACATGGTGCGAGCCTCTCTTGCAATGACAAAACCAGTCTGGCAGCGCCCGCACTGCAGCGGGCCGTTGCGGATCGATCCGGCGTGGCGCGGGGGCCGGGGCGCGCGCCACGCGGCGACGCGCCGGCGCTACGACGCGCTTCAGCCGCGCGCTTCGTCGCGGTAGAGCGAACGCTCTTTGAACAGCGGCGAATCGAAAACCTTGTCTTCACCCCGATCGTACTCGGCGTGATAGCGCTCCAGCCGCTCGATCTCGTTTTTCGAACCGAGCATCACCGGCACGCGCTGGTGCAGCGAGGTGGGCTGCACTTCGAGAATGCGTCCGCGGCCGGTGGAGGCGGCACCGCCAGCCTGCTCGACGATCATGCCGATGGGGTTGGCCTCGTACATCAGACGCAGCCGGCCGGGTTTGCTCGGATCCTTGGTGTCTTTGGGGTACATGAAAATGCCCCCACGCATCAGGATACGGTGCACGTCGGCGACCATCGAGGCGATCCAGCGGGTGTTGAAGTCGCGTCCGCGCGGGCCGGTCTTGCCGGCCTTGCATTCGGCGACGTACCGCTGCACCGGCGGCTCCCAGAAGCGCTCGTTGCTGGTGTTGATGGCGAATTCGCTGGTGTCGGCCGGGATCTGCAGATTGGGATGGGTGAGGATGAAATTGCCGATTTCACGGTCGAGAGTGAAGCCGTGCGTGCCCTTGCCGACGGTGAGCACCAGCATGGTCGCCGGGCCGTAGATGGCATAGCCGGCAGCCACCTGCTTGGTGCCCGGCTGCAGGTAGTCCTGCACCGTCGGGTCGCCGATGCGGGTGTGACGCAGCACGGAAAAAATGGTGCCGACCGAGACGTTGACGTCGGTGTTGCTCGACCCGTCGAGCGGATCGAAAATGAGCAGGTACGGGCCGCGCTCGAACTCCTTGGGCAGGGTGTAGGGGTCGTCCATTTCCTCGGAGGCCATGCCGGCGACCAGACCGCCCCACTCGCACGCCTGGATCATGGCGTCGTTGGACAGCACGTCGAGTTTTTTCTGCGTTTCGCCCTGCACGTTCTGCGAGTCGAGCGCGCCGAGATAGCCGCCGAGCGCCCCCTTGGACGTCATCGCCGAAATCGCCTTGACCGCCGCGGTCACGTCCACCAGCAACGCGGCCAGATCGGCCTGATCGTCCGTGCCATGCAGTTGTTCAATGAGGAATTTCGAGACAGTGGTACGGCCGGACTGCATGCTGTGACTCCCAATGGTGAACGGCCTCGGTCAACGGCCAGCGCCTGCCGGTCGAGGCAAGCAAAGCCGTTGGCGCGAGGCCCGGATGACTTTTTGAAACAACCTGGACAGGGCACGCCAAGTCGTTTGAAAAAGCCCGCAGCCCCAAAACGGAGACTCGCATGAACAGACTTCATCGGCTGCGGTAAAAGCTCCTGAAGCGAACTTCGGAGCCCGTTCACAAACGGCTGGAGGTTGCACTGCGCTGCGGCGCAGACACGAACGACCATTGCAGGCGAATATAAGTCCGGCCTTGAATTAAGGTAAATTCATTTTTTATTGATACATGGTTAATCTTTGCTGATGAAGAACGTCACCTTGCGCCAGCTCCGGGTGTTCAGCTCCGCCGCGCGCCACCTCAATTTTGGCAAAGCCGCGCGCGAACTGCACCTCACGCCGCCGGCCGTGTCGATGCAGATCCGCGAACTGGAAACCCAGATCGGGCTGCCGCTGTTCGAGCGCCAGGGCAAAACCGTCAGCCTGACGGTCACCGGCGAGTACCTGCTGGTGTACGTGCGCAAAATCCTCGCCACCCTGAAGGACGCCGACGACGCGCTGGCACGGTTCCGCGGCATCGAGGCCGGCCGGCTGACGGTCGGCATGGTGAGCACGGCGAAGTATTTCGTGCCGCGGCTGCTGGCCAAATTCCGTCAGGATTACCCGCATGTGGAAGTCCGGCTGTCGGTGGGCAACCGCGAACAGCTGGTGACGCAATTGCAAAACAGCGAGGTCGATCTGGCCATCATGGGGCGGCCGCCGCGCGACATGGCCACCCGCGCCGAGCCGTTTGCCGCGCACCCGCTGGGCGTGATCGTCCCGCCGGGCCACCCGCTGCTGGCCGGCGAGGTCATGCCGGCGGAGGCGCTCGGACGGTTCGGCTTCATCATCCGCGAACCCGGCTCGGGCACACGCGCGGCGTTCGAGGAATACCAGCGCCAGTACCAGCTCGACCTGCCGACCGTGACCGAGATGGACAGCAACGAAACCATCAAACAGGCGGTGATGGCCGGCATGGGAGTGAGCTTTCTGTCGCTGCACACCATCGGCCTGGAACTGCAGAGCGGCTTGCTGGAAGTGGCGCCGGTGGAGGGCCTGCCGCTGGTGCGCCGCTGGTACGTGGTCAACAGCCTGGCCAAGCTGCTGTCGCCCGCGGCGGAGACCTTCCGCTATTTCGTGCTCGAACACGGCGAGTCGTTCCTGGCGGAAAACTTTGGCGCGTTGCAGCCGCTGCCGATCGACTCCCCGGTGGCCGCCCCGGCAGACGGCAGCACGCCGCAGGATTGAACGTCAGCCCGCCGGGCGCGGCGCGGTGAGTTGCATCAGCGCCGCCAGCGGCGCGGTTTCGGCGCGCAGCACGCGCGGGCCGAGCGAGACGGCGGCAAAACCGGCGGCGCGCGCCAGCGCCTCCTCCGCGGCGTCAAGCCCGCCTTCCGGGCCGGAGAGCACGCACACGCGCTGCCCCGGCGACACCGCAGGCAGGGCCTGCGCTGTGTCCGCCTGCGGGCTGAGCAGGTAGCGCAGCGTCTGCGGCGGGGGGTCGCGCAGCCACTCGCCGAGATGGCGCACCGCAGCGATGTCGATCAGCGTGTTGCGCCCGCATTGTTCGCTGGCGGCGACGGCAATGCCGCGCCAGTGCTCCAGCCGCCTGTGCGCGCGCTCGCCGCTGAGCCGCAGCACGCTGCGCTGGGTGATGAGCGGCTGGATGGCCGCCGCGCCGAGTTCGGTGGCTTTTTCCACCAGCCAGTCCATGCGCTCGTTGGCCGGCATGCCCACGGCCAGCACGACGTGTTGCGCGGCTTCGCGTTCGACCGCGTAATGCTCGATCAGCTCCACCTGCTGCGCCGCGTGCAGCCGCGCCCGCCACTCGCCGCCGCTGCCGTCGAACACCACCAGCTCGGCGCCGGGGCGCAGCCGCAGCACCTGGACGTGACGCGCCGCTGCCGGCGGCAGGGTGCACCAGCCGGCGCGCAACGGCGGCTCCACGTACAGACGCGGTGGCATGGCGGGGCGGGAAAGCTTCAGCGCAGCAGGTCGAGCAGCGCGTCGGTATCGGCGGCAAACAGCCGCACGCCCTCGGCCAACTTGTCGCTGGCCATGCGGTCGGCGTGCAGCGCAGCGCGGAATTCGGCTTCGCCGATCTGCGGCGGCAGCGTGTCCTCGACCGCGCCGGGGTGCGCCGGATCGAGTTGCCGCGGCACCGGCAGCGTGGATGCCGCCAGCGCGTCGAGCAGCGGCGGCGCGATGGTGAGCAGATCGCACCCGGCGAGCGCGGCGATCTGCTCGGTGTTGCGAAAGCTCGCCCCCATGATTTCGGTGGCGATGCCCTGCTGTTTGTAATAGCGCCAGATGCGCCGCAGCGCGCGCACCCCGGGGTCGGCCGCGCCGCGCATCGCCGCCTCGTCCCACTGGTCTGCGTGCTGCCTGTGCCAGTCGGTGATACGCCCGACGAACGGCGAGATGAGCTGCACCTGCGCCGCGGCGCAGGCGCGCGCCTGGGCAAAGCTGAACAGCAGGGTGAGGTTGCAGCCGATGCCCTCCTGCTGCAACTGCCTCGCCGCGGCAATGCCCTCCCAGGTCGAGGCGATTTTGATCAGCACCCGCTGGCGCGGCACGCCGTGCGCAGCGTACAGCGCGATCAGGCGTTGCGCGCGCTGCACCGTGGCGGCGGTGTCGAACGACAGCCGGGCATCGACCTCGGTGGACACGCGCCCGGGCACGCGCTGCAGGATTTCCACGCCGAACGCCACCAGCAGCCGGTCCATGCGCTCCTGCACATCGGCAGCGGGCTGCTGGCGCGCACGCTGCACCAGCGCGGCAAAACGCGGATCGCGCGCGGCGCGGAGAATCAGGCTGGGGTTGGTCGTGGCGTCTTGCGCGCGGTAACGCGCCACCAGGTCGAGGTCGGCGGTGTCGGCGACCACGGTGGTCACGGCAGACAGGGCTTGCAGGGCAGTCATGGCCAGCATGCTAGCGCCGCGCCGGCGCATCCGTGGCGTGCTGGGGCCTGTTCCCGCGCTCTGCGTGAACAGGCCCTAGTCGGACAGCCAGTTGCGCACGTAGGCGTCGAGCAGCTCGCGCACCGACTCGGCTTTGATCACCAGCCCCAGATCGATCATTTCCGAGCCGATGGACTGCGGCGCGGTCTGCGCCGGCACGGGGCCGGGAACGAGCTGGTTGGCCTCTTCGCGGAAGAACACCGCGGCCACGACCCCGGCGAACCAGATGGTGCGCGCGCCGTCGCCGCGCGGGCGCAAGGGATCGTCGCGCACGACGAACACCGGGCTGCCGCTGGAGCCGGGGTAGACCGCGGCGTCGATGAGAAACTGTCTGGCACCTTCGAAATCCAGCTCCAGCGGCGTGGCCGTGGTGCCACGGCGCAGAATCGGCATGAGGTTGACCTGATCCCATACGCCGCTGGGATAGCCGACGAACAGCACGTCTTCGAGCGCGTCGAAGCCGCGCACGGTGGCGGCGTCGGGGATGCTCTGGCTGTCGATGGCGTGGTAGTACAGCTCGACCCCCAGGTCACGCGCCGCGCGCTCCAGCGGCCGCAGCGGCACGATGGCCAGATCGACCTCGGGGTCGGGATGGCAGAACCACGCGGCGGGAAAATCGTCGATGTTGAGCTGGAACCGCTGGCCGAACGCCGGACGGTTGTCGTGCCGCTGGGTGAACACCAGCCCGCCGCGGCGCACGCCCTCGACCAGATGGCGGTTGGTGACGATGAACGGCGTGGTGCCGCGGGCATGGCTGTGGCTGAGGATGAACGCCGTGCCCGAGCCGGCGCTGCCGTCGTCGAGCTCGGTGTCCACGCGCACGGTGGAAAACAGCAGCCGTTTGGCGATGGAGTCGATTTCCATGGTTGCAGCCTGTTCAGAGGGCATGGGCAGCGCACGGGCTGCGGCGGCGCAACCCCGGGCCGCGAGAAGCGGGCTTACGCATCGGGCGCGGCGCGCTGGTTGAGGCGCTCGATGGCGGCGATGGCCGCGCGCTGCGCGGCTTCGGCCTCGGCTTCGCTGCCCATCATGGTCAGCCGGCCGAAGGTGCCGAAGGGTTTGACATCGACCAGGGTGACGTGCGCGGCTTTTTCCGCTTCGTTGGCGGCGTAGACGATGTAGCCGGCGGGCTCGACTTCGAGGATGAACATGCTTTTGCCCGGCAGCAGCATCGACCCCTTGCGCAACTGGCGGTTGATCAGCGTGGCATGGTCGGGAGTGATGGCGCGGATGATTTCATTCCACGCCACCTTGCAGCGCAGCCGCGACTCGACCGTGGTGCCGAGCTGCTGCAGGATGAGCTCGCCGGCGGCCAGCACCTCGCTCTGGTTGCGGTAGTGGATTTCCATCGAACCGAAGGCGCGCTCGACCACCTGCTCGCCCATGCGCACATTGGTTTTTTTCAGCGCGATGTCCGACAGGTGGTGCACCGCCATGCCCGGGGCGACTTCGATCCACATGCAGGCATCGCCCGGTACCTGCAGAAAACCCTGCGACGACGTGGCGAGGTAAGACGCCAGCTGCGGCTGCAGCGCGTCGAGGAACACGTAGGTACGCAGGGTGATGTTCATCGCCGCCCCGCCCTCAACGTGTCAGGCTCATGTAGAGCATCGGCAGCTTCTCCGGCAGGCGTTCGACCTGGTCGATGACGGTGAAGTTTTTCAGGCCGAAAATCCGCGACACGTACTGGTCGGCGTGCGGGTCGAGCGACAGCGCGTACACCGTGATGCCCTGGCGGCCGAGTTCTTCGACCGCGGCCTTGGTGTCGTGCCGCAGGTACTGGGGGTCGCGCACGTCGTTGTCCGCAGGCTCGCCGTCGGTGATGACGAACAGCACGCGCTTGCTCTTGGGCTGTTGCGCCAGGTAGTGGCCGGCGTGGCGCAGCGCTGCGCCCATGCGCGTGGACAGGCTGCCTTTCATCGCCGCCAGACGCGCCCTGACCAGGTCGTCGTAAGGCTGGTCGAAGTCCTTGAAACGCTGGTAGTGCACGTCGTGCCGGCCGTCGGAGCAAAAGCCGTGGATGGCGAACGGATCACCGATGCGCGCCAGCGCGCCGGCCAGCAGCACGGTGGCCGCGCGGGTGAGGTCCATCACCGTGTAGTCGTGCCCGCGCACCTTGTCGTTGGACGACTCGGACATGTCCAGCAGCACCATCACCGCCAGATCGCGCTGCGCGCGCTTGTAGCGCAGCATGATGCGCGGATCGGGCTGCTGGCCCATGCGGATGTCGAGCATGGCGCGCACTGCGGCGTTGATGTCGATCTCGTCACCGTCTTCGAGGTGGCGGATGCGCTGCATGCCCTGCGGAATCATCGACTCGATGAGAAATTTCAGCCGCGAAATCGTCGGCTTGTGCTGCTCGACGATGGCGTCGATCAGTTCCAGATCGCCCACCGGCGGGTGACGTTCGAGCACCGTCACCCAGTTCGGCCGGTCGAGCTGGATCTGGTAGTCCCACTCCGGGTAGTGGAACGGCTCGGACACCGGCGGACGGCCTTCGAGCGAGTTGATGGTCACGCCTTCCTGGTCGAGGTAGAACTCGGTGGGCAGGACCCACACTTCCTGCGCGTCGTCGCCGGCGAACTCGTTGTCCACCTCGTTGACCATTTCCATCACATTGACCTTGCGCCGCACCTGCTGCCTGGTCTCCCAGGTGGCGGCCAGCGCCTGCGCTTCGTCATACTCCTCCAGCTGCCAGATGGCGCGGTTGTCGTCGCGGTAGATGGCCGACAGCGCGTCGGTGCGCTTGTTGTACACCGGCAGGTCGAGCTCGAACAGGCTGTGCGACAGGTCCACGCCCAGATTCCAGCTCACCTGGCTGGAGGACAGATCGGTCTGCGCGCGAAACGCCGCCACCGCCTGCTGCACCCAGGGGTGCGGGTCGGCGGACTGCGTATCGAGCAGCGCGCGCGCCAGTCGGTCGAGCAGCTGGCCGACGCTGCGCGGCGGCTGCGACACGTCGATCAGCGGATGCAGCGCCAGCCACGCCTCGCGCATGCCGGGAAACCGCCGGATCGCCAGTTCTTCGACCCGCGCATCCTCGAACACCTCGATCACCGCCATCTGCACCGGCAGCAGTTGCTGCATCGACAGCGGCTGCTGCGTGAACACCAGGTGCGCGGCGCAGTGGTTGGCCGCGGCGCGGTACACCTCCAGGCCGCTGATCACGCGCTCGGGTGGCGTGGCCTCGCCGTCTGGACGGACATCGTCGTAGGCGTCGGCGATGTGGATGACGTAGCGTTCGATGTACGGCTTGAGACCCTGGCGGTTTTCGTAATCCCCGGCGGTCGGGCGCAGGAAAAAATCGCGCCCCCAGATCGCACGCAGGTAGATGTTGAGCCGGCGCTGGATGTCGACGAACAGCGTGCCTTTGCGCTCCTGCTGCAGCACGGCCAGGGCGTCGGCGCTTTGCAGCCCGAAATAGGCGGCCTGGCCGTCGAAATCGGCCTTGTACGCCTGCGCCCCCCACTGCACCCAGCGGCGCAAACCGCCCAGGGTGAGCTGGCTGAGCAGCCGGTCGAGGTTTTCCAGCATCGGCCGCAAGCCCCGCGGCGCCTGCGCCAGCACGATTTCGAGCACGCGCAGGTAGTTGCGGAACAGATCGGCATCGCCCACGCGCTGCGCCGCCAGCGGCGCGGTGTTGGCGATGAGCGCCAGCACCTGCCCGGAGGTCTTGGACGCCATGGCCAGCAAAAAATTCACCAGATCCGGCAGCACGTCCTCGCCGATGCCGCGGGCCACGTCGGGCATGGACTGCAGGTAGCTCACCACCAGGTCTTCGCCGCGGCCGAGATGGTGCAGCGCCACCGCGCCCTTGATGTAATTGTCCAGCCCGCGCGGACTGAAGGCGCGCGCCGCCTCGGCCCAACTGGCACGCAGCAGGTCCTGCGCGCCGCCGGGCAGTTCGTCGAGCAGTTCCTGGAATTCTTCGAGGTGGATGGCCATGATGCGCTGCGGGCCGGCTGGGGGCTATAG
Source organism: Pseudomonadota bacterium (assembly GCA_021799355.1). Lineage (GTDB taxonomy): Bacteria > Pseudomonadota > Gammaproteobacteria > Burkholderiales > Burkholderiaceae_C > Thiomonas. Next base: position 2,794 of record JAJZAQ010000039.1, on the reverse strand, counting down.
GCGGGTCAGAAGTACGTGGTCACCGCCGAGTCGAGCGCGTCGCGCATGTCCGGGTCATCGGTGATCGGGCGCACCAGCGCCACGCGGCAGGCCGCCAGCGGCGCCACGCCGCGGGCGATGAGCGATCCGGCGTAAATCAGCATGCGGGTGGAAATGCCTTCGTCCAGGCCGTGGCCCTTGAGGTTGCGCGCGTGCTCGGCGATGTGCACCAGCTTTTTCGCCGCATCCAGCGCCACGCCCGACTCGTGGGCGACGATCTCGGCCTCGACCTCGTGCTCGGGGTAGTTGAAGTCCAGCGCGCCAAAACGTTGTTTGGTCGACTGCTTCAGGTCTTTCATCAGCGACTGGTAGCCGGGGTTGTACGAAATGACCACCTGGAAATCCGGGTGCGCCTGGACGATCTCGCCCTTTTTTTCCAGCGGCAGGATGCGCCGCGCGTCGGTCAGCGGGTGGATGACCACGGTGGTGTCCTGCCGCGCCTCGACCACTTCGTCGAGGTAGCAGATGGCGCCGTGCCGCGCCGCCAGGGTCAGCGGCCCGTCCTGCCAGCGCGTGCCGCTGGCGTCGAGCAGGAAGCGGCCGACCAGGTCGGAGGCGGTCATGTCTTCGTTGCACGCCACGGTGATCAGCGGCTTGCCGAGCTTCCACGCCATGTACTCGACAAAGCGGGTTTTGCCGCAGCCGGTCGGCCCTTTGAGCATCATCGGCATGCGCGCGGAGTACGCGGCCTCGAACAGCGCGACTTCGTCGGCCACCGGGCGGTAGTACGGCTCCTCGCGGACACGGTAGGCGTCGAGCACGCCGGCGGCGGTGTCGGCCGCAGGACGCATCGCCGCGCCGGCGGGCGCCGTCAACGCCGCATCGCGCCGCGGCAGATAAGTACGCTGGGAGAAATCGTCTCGCATGATCTCGGGTTCCTGTGAAGCCATCAGTCGGGCCAGACACGGCCGGGGAACAATACCTGCGCGCTCGACGGCGGCTCGGCGGCGCTGGGCGCCGGCGGTGGTGCAACCGGGGAGGCGGCCGGCGCGGGGGAGGCGGCTGGCGCGGGCGCGGCAGCGGCTGCCGTCTTGCGCGCCGCAGCGCGGCGGGGAGCGGGGGGCTGCGCCGCGGTCTTGGCCTGCGCACGCTGCTGGCGAGCTTGTCTTTGATGCTGGTCATGATGCAAGGATCTCCTCGATGATGCCGTCGATTTCCGCCGCGGCCGCGGCGCCGCGTGCTCCCATTTGATACGCCGACACGCCTTCGAGCGCGGCGGTTTTGTAGACGCCGCGGCGGCGCACCGGGGTGCGCAGCACGGGCAGGCCGAACTCGGCCAGCGCCCCCTGCATCGCCGCCGACAGCGCGCTGCGCGCCTCGATCTGGTTGAGCAGCAGCCAGGCGCGCAGCGCCGGGTTGTGCTGCCGGGCGTCGTCGATGTGCTGCGGCAGCCGCAGGCTGGCCCACAGATCGACCGGCGAAGGCAGCACCGGGATCACCGCCACGTCGCAGCAGCGCAGCGCGAGCTCGGCGGCGCGGCTGTCGGCCGCAGGCGGGCAGTCGAGCACGACGAAGTCGAAACCGCGATAGTCGCGTCGCAGATCGACCGTGGCGGCACCGGCGCGCAGTTGCTTGACGGTGGCGGGAAAGGGCTGCGTGCCGGCAGCGGCCCACTGCGTGGCCGAGGCCTGCGGGTCCAGGTCGACGACCACCGCCGGCGCGCGCCGCGCCAGCCCGGCAGCCAGATGCATGGCCACCGTGGTCTTGCCCGCGCCGCCTTTCTGGTTGATGACGGCGATGACCCGCGCCTGCGCCACGTTCACTCCCCGCGTTCGGCCAGCGCCGCGATGCGCTGCGCAAACTGCTCGTCGGCGGCGCTGAACGCCACGCCGTCGGCGGCTTCGAGCGTGATGTTGACGTAGGTCGTGCCGAAATTGATGTTTTGCGGATGGCGCTGCAACTCGTCGGACAGCGCCGACAGCGCGTCGAGAAACGCGCGCGTCTGCGCGTAGCGGGCGAAGGCGAAGCGGCGAAACAGCGTGGGCGGCTTGTCGCGGCGCTCCCAGCCGTGCAGGGAATCAGTCATGGGGATGCTGCCTGGGTTGGAGATGGGACACATGGTCGAGGTGCTCGCGTTCCTGCTGCAGCAGCGCCTCGAACAACGCTGCCGACTCGCCGTCGCGCAGACGGCGGGCGTGCATCAGGGCGTCAGCATAAATCTGCACCGCATGTTCCTCCAGCCGCTGGTCGTGCGCGAACAGTTCCTCGGGCGTGCGCCCCAGACGCGCTGCCGGCAGCGCACCGCCGCAGGGCGCCACGCCCAGCAGCATCTGCCGCTGCATCAGCCGCTCGGCGTGTTCGAGTTCTTCGAGCGCTTCGGCACGCAGCCGCGCCGCCAGCTCGGCGTCGCCCCACAGCCGGGCGAGCACGCTTTGCGCCAGATACTGCTGCACCGCGCTCAACTCGTGGTTGAGCGCGCGTGCCAGCCAGCCCAGGGTTCTCGGATCGGCCGCCATGGAGGGTTCCCCGCCTCGGTCTGCCGCGATGCCTCAGCTGCGCGTGGAGGTGATTTCGGCATCGCGCCCGCCACCGCCGGTTTCAGGCTTGGTCGGCAGGATGCCTTCGACCTCGCTGTGCACGCGGGCGATGATGTGCGCGGCCACCAGGCCGTCGCCCACGCGCTCGCAGGCGTCGGCGCCGGCACGCACCGCGGCGTTGACCGCGCCGGTCTCGCCGCGCACCAGCACGGTGACGTAACCGCCGCCGACGAACTGCCGGCCGATCAGCCGCACTTCGGCCGCCTTGGTCATGGCGT
>JAJZAQ010000006.1 GCA_021799355.1 Pseudomonadota bacterium | reverse complement strand
TGTGCGGTCGTGCGGGTGTTGGCGGTACTGCCAGCACCGCTTCCGGCGATGGTGCGTGCCGCGATGCGAGCGAAGGTGCGCCCCGTATTACGGACCGCGCGCTCGTTGCTTGTGCGTCGGCGCAGCAGGCGATCAATTGCGACGGCAGCAGGCAAAAGCGCGGCGGCGGCGGTGATGACGCTCAACCCAATCAGCGAACTCCCGAGCATCGCCACGATGAACCCGGCAAACACCAGCGCAAAAACACCGACGAGCGCAGGCAACAACAGCGCATTCACGCTTTCTGCGTGTTGCCGTCTCACTGTCATGCGCTTTTCGATGCTCATGTCATGCAGTATAGCACAACATTGACCACAATGCAACAAGGCAAATTTTTTTAAGATATAATATAAAACCCGCGTCGGCGGGGTGCAGGGGTGGCTTGGCGCATTGCCTGCCCCAGTGGGAATCCGGTGGGATGCGCAATGTGAAAAAACATTGCGTAAGGTGGCGTTCAGTGGGAATCCAGTGGGAATGCGTTCCCACAAAGGGCACAAAAAAGCCCACGTTGTTAGCGTGGGATTGTGCCGTAAGTCGATGATTTCGTGGTGATTTTTGGTGCCGACTATCCGATTCGAACGGATGACCTACCGCTTACAAGGCGGTTGCTCTACCAGCTGAGCTAAGTCGGCGAAGGTCGTGGAGCTGCGCGGGGGGTTACTTCACACGGGTCAGCCGGGCCCCACCTGGGCGGGGAGGCGGGGGCGGTTCATCCGCGTCCGAGGCGCCACCGGTCTCGGAGCGCTGCGATTCTACCGGGCGCAGTCGGGTGGGGGCCGGCGCCGAGGCGGTGGGCTGTTCTTCCCCCGCGGTGCCGACAACCGGGGCGTCTGAGGCGTCGTCCTCCCCTGCTTCGGCGCCGGTTTCCACGGGAAACGCCATGCCCTGGCTGTTTTCCCGCGCGTAAATCGCGGCAACCTGGCCGATGGGCACGACGATGTCGCGGGCAATGCCGCCGAAGCGGGCCTTGAAGCGGATGTCGTCGTTGCCGATCTGCAGCCCGCTGGTGGCGTCGAAGCTGATGTTGAGGACGATTTCACCCTGCTTGACGAATTCCATCGGCACGCGTGCGCCAGGGCCGACACGCACGGCAATGTACGGGGTCAGGCCGTTGTCCGTGCACCATTCGTACAGCGCCCGGATGAGGTAGGGTTTGGTCGAGCCGATTTCCGGCAGATCGTCGGCCATGGCAGGGATTATTTGCGCATGATTTTTTCGGAGGGGGTCAGCGCCTCGATGTAGGCCGGACGCTGGAAAATCCGCTCGGCGTATTTGAGCAGCGGCGCAGCGGACTTGGGCAGGTCGATGCCGTAATGGTCCAGGCGCCACAGCAGCGGGGCGATGGCCACGTCGAGCATGGAGAAATCCTCGCCGAGCATGTATTTGTTCTTGAGGAACACCGGGGCGAGCTGGGTGAGGCGGTCGCGAATGGCGGCACGGGCTTTTTCCAGCGCTTTTTCGTTGGATTTGGTTGCACGCGATTCCAGCGTGCTGACGTGGACGAACAGCTCTTTCTCGAAATTGAACAGGAACAGCCGGACCCGGGCGCGGGCGACCGGGTCGCCGGGCATGAGCTGCGGGTGCGGGAAGCGTTCGTCGATGTATTCGTTGATGATGTTGGATTCGTACAGGATCAGGTCGCGTTCGACCAGGATGGGCACCTGGCCGTAGGGGTTCATGACACTGACGTCTTCGGGTTTGTTGAACAAGTCGACGTCACGGATTTCGAAATCCATGCCTTTTTCGAACAGCACGAAGCGGCAGCGTTGCGAGAACGGGCAGGTCGTGCCGGAATAGAGCACCATCATGAATGCAGACTCCTGAAAGACAGAACGGGGTGGCATGGCCACCCCGGCGGTTCGGTTCGAACGGACATCGCCCTTGGGGGCAGGCGATGGCCCGGTGTTACGTCACATCTTTCCAGTATTCGGATTTCAGTTTCCAGGTGAGAAAAGTGAAAAACCCCAGGAAAATGAGCACGATGACGCCAAGACGCTTGCGTAGCAGCTGGTCGGGTTCGGCCATCCACTGCATGTAGGCGACGAGGTCGGCAACAGTCGAATCATACTCGGTCGGTGACTGTGTTCCCGGCGTGAGCTGGGTGTAGCCGACGAAGGTCTTGAGCTGCACCGACGGGTCCGACGGGTCAGGCCCGACGGCGAATCTGGCCGCGCGCTGGCCCTGCAGCATCCACAGCGGGTTGGGCATGTTCACTCCGGGGAAGGCCAGATTGTTCCATCCCGTGGGCCGGCTGTCGTCGCGGTAGAAAGTGCGCAAATAGGTATAGAGAAAATCGGCGCCACTGCCACGGTGCGAAGCCAGCGCCTTGGTGATGATGGACAAGTCCGGCGGCTCGGTGCCGAACCACTTTTCGGCCTGTGCCGCGGTCATGGCCACGCGCATGGTGTCACCGATTTTGGCCTCACCGAACATCAGATTGTGCGCGATCTGGTCGTCGGTCAGGCCGATACTGCGCAGGCTTTCGTAGCGCATGTATTTGGCCGAGTGACAGCCCAGACAGTAGTTGACGAACAGCCGCGCTCCGTTTTGCAGCGCCAGCAGGTTGTTCACGCGGTAGGGTGCGTGGTCGAGCGGAATTTCCTTTTCTTCGGAGGCGGCGTACGCCGCGGTGTGCAGCACGGCGCCCAGCAGCAAACCCAGGCCCAGTCGGCGGAAGATGGTTTTCATGTCGGCTGGCCTCAATGCGCTTTGTAAACGAGACGTTGCGGCACGGGTTTGAATGTTCCCAGGCGGCTCCACCACGGCATGAGGAAAAAGAAGCTGAAATACAGCAGGGTGCAGGTCAGCGCCACGGCGTAGGCCAGCGGCGACGGCGGCTGGATGCCGAAATAGCCCAGCACCATGAAGTTGAGCGCGAACAGCACGTAGATGGCGCGGTGCCACGAGGGCCGGTAGCGGATCGACTTCACCGGCGAGCGGTCCAGCCAGGGTAGGAAGAAAAAGATCAGCACGGCCCCGCCCATGCTGACCACGCCCCAGAACTTGGCATCGATGGTGGCCAGCGCCCAGAACAGCAGCGCACCGCCGATGGCGAACACGGCCGCACGTGCCGGCCTGCCGCGGTTGCGCCACAGCGCATACAGCGTGGCGGCGACGAGCACGGCCATCCAGATGTGCACCGTATTGCTCGTGGTGGCACGCAAAATGGAGTAGAAGGGCGTGAAGTACCACACCGGGGCGATGTGCGGCGGGGTTTTGAGCGGATTGGCCGGGATGAAGTTGTTGTGTTCGAGGAAGTAGCCGCCGAATTGCGGTGCGAAGAACACCACGGCGCAGAAAATCATCAGGAACACCGACAGGCCGAACAGGTCGTGCACGGTGTAGTACGGGTGGAAGGCCACGCCGTCGCGCGGGATGCCGCGGCCGTCCTTGTTGTCCTTGATTTCGATGCCGTCCGGGTTGTTCGAGCCGACCTGGTGCAGCCCGATGATGTGCGAGCCGACCAGGCCGATGAGCAGCAGCGGAATGGCGATGACGTGGAAAGCGAAAAAGCGGTTCAGCGTCACGTCGCTGACCACGTAGTCGCCGCGGATCCACACCGCCAGATCGGGGCCGATGAGCGGAATGGCGGAAAACAGGTTGACGATGACCTGCGCGCCCCAGAACGACATCTGCCCCCACGGCAGCAGATAACCGAAGAACGCCTCGGCCATCAGGCAGAGGAAGATCAGGCAGCCAAAAATCCAGATCAGCTCGCGCGGGGTGCGGTACGAGCCGTAGATCAGCCCGCGGAACATGTGCAGGTAGATGACGATGAAAAACGCCGACGCCCCGGTGGAGTGGATGTAGCGGATCAGCCAACCCCAGTTGACGTCGCGCATGATGTACTCGACCGAGCCGAACGCCAGCGCGGCGTCGGGCTTGTAGTTCATCACCAGAAAAATGCCGCTGATGATCTGGATGGCCAGCACAACGATCGACAGCGAGCCGAAGTAATACCAGAAATTGAGGTTTTTCGGCGCGTAATATTCGGTCAGATGCGCGCTCCACAGCGAGGAGAACGGAAAGCGCTTGTCGATCCAGCCGCGCAGCCCGCCGTGCTCGGGCGTGGCGTGCGCGCCATGCAGCGTTTGATCTGCCATTGAGGTGTCTCCAGTGGGTGTTGTAGGAAGGGCTGCCGCCGGTGGGGGCGATGCGCAGCGGGTCTGCCGCGTCACGCCTGCTCGTGTTCGCCGATGCGCAGTTTGGTCGGCGTCAGGTACATATACGGCGGCACGACCAGGTTGTCAGGCGCTGGCATGTTCTTGAACACCCGGCCGGCCAGATCGAACATCGAGCCGTGGCACGGGCAAAGAAAACCGCCATCCCAGTCCGCAGGCAGCGAGGGCTGCGGTCCCGGGGTGAAGCGGTCCACCGGCGAGCAGCCGAGATGGGTGCAGATGCCCACGACCACCAGATACTCTTTTTTGATCGACCGCCACTGCGTCTGCGCCCACACCGGCGTGGGGAAGGCGGTGCGCTTGGAATCCGGATCGGCCACCAGCGACTGGGTGACGTTGAGCGATTCGAGCATCGCCGGCGTGCGGTGCAGGATCCACACCGGCTGGCCGCGCCACAGCACGGTCATTTTTTCCGTCGGTCGCAGCGAACTGATGTCCACGTCCACCGGCCCGCCTTCGGCGCGCGCCTTGGCCGACGGTGCCATCGAGTCGACAAACGGGATCGCCGCACCTCCAGCAGCCACGCAACCGGCACAGCCCGTTGCAATCAACCATGTGCGACGTTTCGAATCCATAGAAAGCTCCACGAAAGATGGCGCATTGTTCCCTGCACCGCTGCGCTTGGGCATTAGGAAAACCCTCTATAAGCGCTCACTGATTTGGCCGCTTGTCGTTGAGGAAAGTCAATCCAATCCCTGTTGCATTGCAACAAAATGAAAACGTTCGGTGAAATGCGTTGACGTCAGCCAGTCGCCCATTGCCCAGCCGTTCCACGCGCCGTCTGCCCGCAGCGGACGGTCTTCTCGCACCGAGGTGCGTTCACGCCGCGTCAGACTCTGCCGACGCGGGCGGGTTCTGCGCGGCTGCCGGCACATCCAGGCCGGCGATGGACAGCGGACGCCGCAGGGCCATGCGCTTGGCGTAGTGGCCTTCCATGCGGCCGAGCACGCCAGACAGGAACCGCGTGGCCTCGACGATGTGCGGCCCTTTGTTGAGCATGGCGCATTCGGCGCGGATGCTCATCGCCGCGTCGGTCACCTCCGGGCGCGAGGGCAGGCCGCTGTGCGCCAGGGTGTCGAGCATCTGCGTGGCCCAGATCACCGGCAGATGCGCGGCCTCGCACAGCCAGAGGATTTCTTCCTGCACCTCGGCCAGGCGCTCGAAACCCAGTTCCACCGCGAGGTCGCCGCGTGCGATCATCACCCCCACGGCGGGATGGGCCAGGGCGTCGAGCAGAATCGCCGGCAGGCTGGCGAACGCCTGACGGTTTTCGATTTTGAGCACGATGCCGGCGTCGCCGCGGCCCAGAGCCGCCAGTTGCCGGCGCAGCGCCGCCACATCGTGCACGCTGCGCAAAAAGGACAGCGCAACCAGATCGGTGTGTGCCGCCATCGCCTGCAGATCGGCGACGTCCTTGTCGGTCAGCGCCGGGGTGCGGAAGACGGTGTCGGGAAAATTGATGCCCTTTTCCGCCCTGAGCGGACTGCCCTGCGGCGCCGCGTGGGTGATGCGCAGGTGCAGCGCTTCGGTGCTGCAGCGCTCGATCACGGCGCCGATGCGGCCGTCGTCGAGCCACACCGCCTGTCCCGGCTGCGCTGCGGTGAACGCGGCGTCCAGCGTGCACTGCACCTGCGGCGGCTGGGTGAAGCGCCCTTGCGCGTCGCGTACTCCGGCCTGACCGGGGCAGGGCTCGCGCGTGAGCAGCAGCGGGTCGCCCACCTGCAGCCGCAACACGCCCGGCACGGCGGGAATTCCGTCGAGCACGCCGCGGCACAGCAAAGCGCCGTCGGCGTGCAGGGAAAAGGGCTGATCCTGTTCCAGGTAGGCCGCGCGGTCGAAGGCGAAAAGCAGTAACGCGCCGTCGTGCGCCAGCAGCCGAGCCTGACGCTGCCGGCCGCGCGCGTCGGTGAGCTGCAGGCTGGTGGATGGCGGCAGGCGGGCCGGCAGCGCAGGGGCGACTTGCCGCGCCGGCAGCACGGCTTGCGCGCCCGCCGCAGCGGGAGGCGATCCGCTGCCGAACCACAAAGCCAGCCGTGCGGGCTCGACGGTGCGGCCGCGCACGTCGCGTTGCGGCCGCAGATGCAGCACCCGGCCTTGCGACTGCAGCGCTCCGGTGCGCGATTTCGGCCCGGCCAGGTCGATTTGCACCCGTGCCGGCCATTGCCGCGCGCTGCAGGCGGCACGCACCTGCGCGGCCATGCGCTGCCACACTGCGGGGTCGTCGTGCGCGCAGTTGATCCGCGCCAGATCCATTCCCGCATCGACCAGCCCGGCCACTGCGCCGGGATCGTCGGCTGCTGCGGTGTCGAGTGTGACCATGATGCGCACGTCGCGTCCGGCGCGCGCCGGGCCAAGCAGCGCCGCGGTGTTGTGCTGCAACAGTTGCGCGCCCTGGGTGAAGCTGCAGGCCGGCGCCGCACGCGGCGGGTGCGGCTGGCCGAGCAGGTCGTCGAGTCGGTCGAGCACGGCGTCGAGTGCAGCCACCACGTGCGTCTCCAGGCTGCCCAGAGACGACAGCCCGAGTTGCGCCAGTTGCAGTTGCAGTGGCCGCAAATCGGTCTGCCGCACGGCGATGTAGTGCAGCAGATTGCGCGCGCTGACTTGCCGCGGCGCCGACAGCGTGGCGATGCGCGCGGCGTGCGCCTGCTCGAACGCCAGCGCCGCATCGCGCAGCCGGGCGATGGCCTCACGCAGGGCAGACGCATCGGACAGGGAAGACATGCCGCGTTGATACCACGCAGCGGTGACCGGGTTGTGTCAGGCGCGGGGTCAGAACCGCTCGTCGTCGCGCAGATAGCGCCAGGTGCCGGGCGGCAGCGCACCCAGACGTACCTGCCCGATGCGCACCCGCTTGAGCGCGGTGACGCGTAGCCCGACGAGCTCGCACATGCGGCGGATCTGGCGCTTTTTGCCTTCACGCAGCACAAAGCGCAACTGCTGCGGGTTGACCCACTCGACCTGCGCGGGCTTGAGCGGTTGGCCGTCGAGCCACAGGCCGTGACGCAGCAGTGCGAGCCTGTCGGCGGGCAAAGCCGCCTGCACGTCCTGCGCCGCGGCCTGTCTGGGCGGGGCGGCGGCCAGGCAGACGCGCACCAGGTATTCCTTTTCCACCGTGCTGTCCTCGCCGATGAGCTGCCGGGCGATGCGCCCGTCCTGGGTGAACACCAGCAGCCCGGTGGAATCGCTGTCCAGCCGCCCGGCGACGGCCAGCTGCCGTAGCTGCGCCGGGGTGAAGCGCAACGGCGCGGTGCACTGCGCCCAGCGGTTTTCCGCGCGGATCAGCGTAATGGCCGGGGTGTGGCCGTCCTCGGCCTGCGCGCTCACATAGCCCAGCGGTTTGTGCAACAGGATGGTCACCTGCGCGGCCTGTTCGCGCCGCGCCGCGCCCGTCACCTGAATGCGTGCGGCGGGCAGGTCGGCAGCGACCTTGCTGCCGAGCGTCGCGACCGCGCCGTCCACCTGCACCCAGCCGCGGCCGATCCAGTCGTCGGCTTCACGCCGCGATGCCAGCCCCAGATCGGCCATGCGCTTGGACAGGCGGACCATCGCCGCGTCCGCTTTCGCTGCAGTGGCCGGGGCCGACGGTGCATTGCCGCGTTCGGGCGCTGGCGCGTCGCCCGTGCGCCGATTGCGCGCGGCCTTGGTCCAGGGGTTCGAGGCGTTCATGCCGGGTCGGACGCCGCCGCGCGACGGCCGCGCAGCCAGCCCCAGCTGGCGAGCAGCGAGCGGGTGAGGGCGCGCCGCGGCAGTTGCGACAGCACCAGCCCGGCAAACACCAAGGCGCAGCCGGCGAGCGCCCGCGCATCGAGCCGCTGGTCAAGCACGAGCCACGCCGCCAGCGCCGCGAACACGCCTTCCATGCTGAAAATCACCGCAGCGTGGGCGGGGTTGGCGTCGCGCTGCGCGACCACCTGCAGGGTGTAGGCAATGCCTACCGACAGCACGCCGCCGTAAGCGATCGGCAGCAGACCGTCGACCAGCGCGCCTACGCTGATCGGTTCGACCACCAGCCCCGCCGCCAGCGCCAGCATGCCGCAGACCAGAAACTGCACCAGTGCGAGCTGCAGCGGCTCGTGCCGCGGCGCCCAGCGGCCGAGCATCAGGATTTGCACGCTGATGAACAGCGCGCCGGCCAGCTCCAGCCAGTCGCCGTGGCGCACGTGAAAGTCTCCGCGCACGCTCAGCAGATACATGCCGACCAGCGCCAGCACGCTGCTCGCCCAGATGCCCGGGGCCAGCGGGCCGTGGTGCCGCAGCGCAAGGCCGAGGAAGGGCACGAGGATCACATACAGCGAGCTGATGAACCCGGCGTTGGCTACCGTCGTCGATTCCAGCCCGATCTGCTGCAGCGAAATCGACACCGCGACCACCGCGCCGAGCATCGCCCCGTGCCGCCACAGCAGCCGCGCCGGCGCGTGCCCGGCGGTCGGGGTGAACGGCGCGATGCCGCGCAGCGCCAGCCAAGCACCGACGACCGCCGCCCCGAGCAAAAAGCGCAGCCCGGTGAAGGTGAAAGCACCGACGGTGCCGATGCTCAAAGTCTGTGCGACAAAGGCCGTGCCCCAGATGAACGAGGCCAGCAGCATCAATGCGGCGGCGCGCAGCGAACGGGCGGGAGCAGACACGGCAGGGACGGAAAATCAAAAAGCCCGCCGCGGATGCGGCAGGCATGTTGTGAATGATAGGCGGGACGGGGAATGCGCGTGACCGGCGACGCGCGCCGGCCTCGCCGTCACCTCACATGCTGCGGCGGTACTGCCCGCCCACCTCGAACAGCGCGCCGGTGATCTGCCCCAAGCTGCACACCCGCACCGCGTCCATCAGCACCTCAAACACATTCCGCCCGTGTAGCACCGCTTCGCGCAGCCGCTGCAGCATCGCCGGCGCTTCGCTGGCGTGGCGGGCGTGGAAGTCGGCCAGCCGCCGCAGCTGCGACTCTTTTTCCTCGTCGGTCGAGCGCGCGAGTTCCAGCTTGGCCGGCACCGGGTCGCCATGCGGGTTGCGGAAGGTGTTGACGCCGATGATCGGCAGCTCGCCGGTGTGCTTGAGCATTTCGTAGTGCAGGCTTTCCTCCTGGATTTTGCTGCGCTGGTAGCCGGTTTCCATCGCCCCGAGCACCCCGCCGCGGTCGGCGATTGCCTCGAATTCCTTGAGCACCGCCTCTTCCACCAAGTCGGTCAGTTCGTCGATGATGAACGCGCCTTGGTTCGGGTTCTCGCACTTGGCCAGCCCCCACTCGCGGTTGATGATGAGCTGGATCGCCAGCGCGCGGCGCACACTGTCTTCGGTCGGCGTGGTGATCGCCTCGTCAAACGCGTTGGTGTGCAGGCTGTTGCAGTTGTCGTAAATCGCGATCAGCGCCTGCAACGTCGTGCGAATGTCGTTGAACTGGATTTCCTGCGCATGCAGGCTGCGGCCGCTGGTTTGAATGTGGTATTTGAGCTTCTGGCTGCGCTCGTTGGCGCCGTATCTGTCGCGCATCGCCACCGCCCAGATGCGCCGCGCCACACGGCCGAGCACGCTGTATTCCGGGTCCATGCCGTTGCTGAAAAAGAAGCTCAGATTGGGCGCGAAGTCGTCGATGTGCATGCCGCGCGCCAGATACGCCTCGACAAAGGTGAAGCCGTTGGCCAGGGTGAAGGCGAGCTGGCTGATCGGGTTGGCACCAGCCTCGGCGATGTGGTAGCCGGAGATCGACACCGAGTAGAAATTGCGCACCTTGTGGTGAACGAAGTACTCCTGAATGTCGCCCATTACCTTGAGCGAAAACTCGGTGGAGAAAATGCAGGTGTTCTGCCCCTGGTCTTCCTTGAGGATGTCGGCCTGCACCGTGCCGCGCACGTTTTCCAGCACCCAGGCGCGGATCTTGGCGGCCTCGTCGTCGGTCGGCTCGCGACCGTTGTCGGCGCGGAATTTGTCGAGTTGCTGGTCGATCGCGGTGTTGAGGAACATCGCGAGAATGGTGGGCGCCGGGCCGTTGATGGTCATGCTCACCGAAGTCGCGGGGTCGCACAGGTCGAAGCCGTCGTACAGCGCCTTCATGTCGTCGAGCGTGGCCACGCTCACGCCCGAGTTGCCGACCTTGCCGTAAATGTCGGGCCGCCGGTCGGGGTCGGCGCCGTAGAGGGTGACCGAGTCGAACGCGGTGGACAGCCGCTTGGCCGGCATGCCTTCGCTGAGCAGCTTGAAGCGGCGGTTGGTGCGAAACGGGTCGCCCTCGCCGGCGAACATGCGCGTGGGGTCTTCGTTTTCGCGCTTGAACGCAAACACGCCCGCGGTGAACGGAAAGCTGCCCGGCACGTTTTCGCGCATCAGCCACTTCAGCAGCTCGCCGTGGTCTTCGTACTTCGGCAACACGACCTTGCGGATTTTGTTGCCCGACAGCGTGGTGTGCGTCAGCGCGGTGCGGATTTCCTTGTCGCGGATTTTCACCACGTATTCGTCGCCGGCATACGCCTTCTGCATGTCCGGCCACATCGCCAGCAGCTTGCGCGCGGCGGGCTGCATGGCCTGTTCGCGCTGCTGCGCCAGTTCCTCGGCGGCCTCGGCGGCGCTGGGTTTGAGCGGCTTGGCGGCGCGCAGCATGCGGGCGGCTTCGCGCAATTGCTGCGCCTGCCGCGCCAGTTCGACCTGCGCCAGCGTGTTGCGGTGATAGGCACGCACGGTCTGCGCGATGTCCGCCAGATAGCGACTGCGTTCGCTCGGCACGATCGGCGTCTGGTGCGTGCTGTGGCGGGTGGTCACGGCCGGCAGACGCCCCGGCTGCAGCGTCAGGCCGTGTTCGGCCAGCCGCGGCTTGATCGCCTGGTACAGCGCGGTGACGCCATCGTCGTTGAAGCGGCTGGCCATGGTGCCGAACACCGGCAGGGCATCGGGCGGCGTGGTCCAGGCTTCGCGGTTGCGCTGCAGTTGCTTGGCGACGTCGCGCAGCGCGTCTTTCGCCCCTTTGCGGTCGAATTTGTTGATGGCGACGAAATCGGCGAAATCGAGCATGTCGATTTTTTCGAGCTGGCTGGCGGCGCCGAATTCGGGGGTCATGACGTACAGGCTGAGGTCGGCGTGCGGCACGATGGCGGCGTCGCCCTGGCCGATCCCCGAGGTTTCGACGACGATCAGGTCGAACCCCGCGGTTTTGCACGCCGCGATGACTTCGGGCAGGGCCTTGCTGATTTCACTTCCCGCCTCACGCGTGGCCAGGCTGCGCATGAACACGCGGCTGCGCGAGGTCTGCGGCGATGGGTCGCCGCGCGTGCCGGCTGCAGACTGCCAGGGGCCGATGGCGTTCATGCGGATGCGGTCGCCCAGCAGCGCACCGCCGCTTTTGCGCCGCGACGGGTCGATGCTGATGACGGCGATGCGCAGCCGGTCGTCCTGGTCCAGGCGGATGCGGCGGATCAACTCATCGACCAGACTGCTCTTGCCCGCGCCGCCGGTACCGGTCACGCCCAGCACCACGCCGTGCGCGGCCTCGGCGCTGGCGTGCAACTCACGCAGCAGCGCGCTGTCTGCCGCGCCGTTTTCGAGCTGGGTGATGAGGCGCGAGAGCGTGCCGTCGTGCTGCAGCGCCTGCGGGGTGGGCAGCGCCGGCAGCGGCGGCAGCGGATGGTCGGCGCGTCTGAGCATGTCGCCGATCATGCCCTGCAGCCCCAGCGCCTGGCCGTCTTCCGGGCTGTAAATGCGCGCCACGCCGTAGTCCTGCAGCGCGTTGATTTCGTCGGCGACGATGACTCCGCCGCCACCGCCGAACACCTGGATGTGTCCTGCACCCTCGGCGCGCAGGCGGTCGATCATGTAGCGGAAAAATTCGACATGCCCGCCCTGGTAGCTGGACACGGCGATGCCGTGCACGTCTTCCTGGATCGCCGCGGTGACGATGTCGTCGACCGCGCGGTTGTGTCCGAGATGGATGACTTCCGCACCCATGCTGATGAGGATGCGGCGCATGATGTTGATCGCGGCGTCGTGGCCGTCGAACAGCGAGGCGGCGGTGACGAAACGCAGCCGCTGTTGCGGACGGTAGGCAGCCAGCATCCTGGCTTCGGACAGGTCGGTCATCGCGGTCTCCTTGGGACACGGCGTGCATCGCGCCGTGGTGTGATCGATTGACGTATACGTCAAGTCGAACTGTAGCCCAAACCGGGCGCGGGCGACAGCGCAGCGGCGCCCATCGTGAGAAAAAACCGCTTGCCTCCGTTAAAACCCTGAATCCAATTTCACAGCGCCGGCCTAGGCTTCGCCTTGGCGCTGGTTTTCAGAAATGAAGGCCAGGGTTCGATCATTGGCGAATCAACCAGGAGACTCCGATGCGCAGACTCTTTTTTCTCGCCCCTGATGTGCAAAGCGCACACGCTTTGGTCGACAGCCTGCTGCTCGCCCACATCCCCGACAAGCACATTCACGTGCTGGCGCGTGAGGGCACGCCGCTGGGCGATCTGCCCGAGGCCGGCGTCGCCCAGCGTTCCGACCTGATCCCGGCCATCGAGCGCGGCGCCGCCGCTGGGGGCACCACCGGGCTGATCGCCGGGTTGATCGCCGTGGCGCTGCCGGGCATGGCGATCATTCCGGCAGGCGGCTTGGTCATTGCGCTGGCGGCAGCCGGCGCGCTCGTCGGTGGTTGGGCCAGCAGTCTGGTCGGCGTGAGCGTGGACAGCACGCGTCTGACCCGTTTCAAGGACGCCATCGCCGCAGGGCAGGTGCTGGTCATGGCCGACGTGGCGCAGGAACAGGTGCAGGCCATCCTCGACCGCGCCAAGGCCTGCTGTCCGAATGTGGCCTCCGAGGGCATGGACACCGACATCCCGGCGTTTCCCTGAGGCCCCTGCAGCCGGGCGATGGTGCCGGCGCAGCACCGTCAGCCGGCAGGGGCAGATTCTGCAATGACCGCGAGCAGCGCGGCGCCGTAGGTGTCGCGCTTTTTGTCGCCGACGCCGGAAATGCCGCGCAGGGCATCGAGGCTGTCGGGCCGCGCGATGGCGATGGCCTGCAGTGTCGCGTCCGGGAACACGACATATGCCGGCACGCCGTGTTCCCGGGCGGTGGCCGCACGCCAGTCGCGCAGCCGGGCAAACAGTGCAGCGTCGGCGCTGGACAGCGACTGCATCACCAGCCGCGTGCCGCTGGATGCACTGCCGCCGCTGCCGCGTCTGCGCGCCGTCTGCGGCTCGCGGTGTTTGAGCAGCACGCGCTGCGTGCCTTTGAGCACGGCACGGCTGGCGGCGGTGAGGTGCAGCACGTTGAAGTGTGCGGCATCGACCTCGACCAGCCGCTGCGCCACGAGCTGGCGCAGCAGCAGCCGCCAGTCGGCCTCGCTCCAGTCGGCGCCGATGCCGAAGGTGGAGAGCTGCTCATGGCCGTGGCGCGCGGTTTTGTCGGTGCGCCGGCCGCGCAGCACGTCGATGAGATGGCTGGCGGCAAACCCCATGCCGCTGGCCTGGCGGCAGCGGTAGATGGTGGACAGCAGTTTCTGTGCGGCTTCGGTGGCGTCGATGAGTTGCGGCGGGTGCAGGCAGTTGTCGCAGTTGCCGCATGGCGTGCCGGTTTCGCCAAAATAGCCCAGCAGTCGCACGCGGCGGCAATCCGCCGCCTCGGCGTAGGCAAGCATGGCGTCGAGCTTGACGGTGGACAGCCGCTTGTACGCCTCGTCGGCGTCGGACAGTTCGATCAGCCGGCGCTGCTGCACCACGTCCTGCAGGCCGTAGGCCATCCACGCCGTGGCGGGCAGGCCGTCGCGCCCGGCCCGGCCGGTTTCCTGGAAATAGCCTTCGATGGACTTGGGCATGTCGAGGTGGGCGACGAAACGCACGTCGGGCTTGTCGATGCCCATGCCAAAGGCGATGGTCGCCACCATGATGACGCCGTCCTCGTCGAGAAAGCGCCGCAGGTGCGCCGCGCGCGTGGCCGCGGGCAGACCGGCGTGGTAGGGCAGGGCGCGCAGGCCGTGGGCGGACAGCATCTCGGCCACTTCCTCCACGCTGGTGCGCGACAGGCAGTACACCACGCCGCAATCGTGCGCGTGTTCGCTGCGGATGAACTGCAGCAGTTGCGCGCGGCCATCGCGCTTTTCCACCACGCGATAGCGGATGTTCGGGCGGTCGAAGCTGGAGACGAACTCGGCGCCGTCGTGCAGCAGGCGCTGCACGATTTCGTGCCGCGTCGGCGCGTCGGCGGTGGCGGTCAACGCTACGCGCGGCACGTCCGGCCAGCGTTCGCGCAGGACGGAGAGCTGGCCGTACTCCGGGCGGAAGTCGTGTCCCCACTGAGAAACGCAATGCGCTTCGTCGATGGCGAACAGCGCGATGCGGCACTGCGCGAGCAGCGCCAGTCCGGAGTCGCTGAGCAGTCGCTCCGGCGCCAGGTAGAGCAGGTCGAGCTCGCCTGCGCGCGCGGCGCGCTGCACGTCGCGGGCCTGCCCGGCGTCGAGGGTGGAGTTGAGAAACGCCGCGCGCAAACCCAGTTCGCGCAGCGCCGCCACCTGATCCTGCATCAGCGCGATCAGCGGCGAGACGACCACGCCCACGCCGTCGCGCAGCAGCGCCGGGATCTGGTAGCACAGCGATTTGCCGCCGCCGGTGGGCATGAGCACCAGGGCGTCGCCGCCGGCGGCGATGTGGTCGATGGCCTGCGCCTGCAGGCCGCGAAATGCGGGGTAGCCCCAGACATGCTGCAGCGCGTCCAGGGCGGTGGCGAACTTCTTCGGCATGGCGCCATTGTCGCAGCGCGATGCGCGCCGCCTTACCGGCGCATCAGCGTGGATTTGCCGAACAGGCTTTCGATCAGATCGACGGCGACTTCGGCGGTGCGGTTGCGCACGTCGAACGCGGGGTTGAGCTCGACCACGTCCAGCGAGGCCAGCAGCCCGGTGTCGGCGATCATTTCCATGCACAGTTGCGCTTCGCGGTAGGTCGGCCCGCCGCGCACCGTCGTGCCCACGCCGGGAGCGATGTCCGGGTCGAGGAAATCGACGTCGAAGCTCACATGCAGATGGGTGTCGGCGTCCAGCCCGTCCAGCGCCTGGTTCATGGTTTCGCGCATCCCGTGTTCGTCGATGAAACGCATGTCGAACACGTCCAACCCGGCGCCATGCACCAGCCGTTTTTCGTCCGGGTCGACGCTGCGGATGCCGATCTGCCGGATGCACGACGGGGCGAGCTGTGGCGCCGCGCCGCCCAGATCGATCAACCCCGGCGGGCCGTTGCCACACAGACAGGCCACGGGCATGCCGTGAAGATTGCCCGTCGGCGTGACGCGGTGGGTGTTGAAGTCGGCGTGTGCGTCCAGCCAGAGCACGCGCAGCTTGCGACGCTGCGCGCGGCAATGTTGCGCCACGGCGCTGAGCGAGCCGATGGCCAGGCTATGGTCGCCGCCGAGCAGCAGCGGCAGGGCGCCAGCGTGCAGCGCGGCAGCGACGGCGCGGTGCACTGTGGTGTTCCAGGCAATGACTTCGGGCAGGTGGCGGTAGCCGTCGCGCGGCGGCTGCCAGGGGTTGTGCGGGCCGCCGAGGTTGCCCAGATCGACCACCTCCACGCCTTGCGCGCGCAGCGCACGGTCGATGCCGGCCACGCGCAGCGCCTCCGGGCCCATCGACGCGCCGCGGTCGGCTGCGCCGATGTCGGTGGGGGCTCCGATGAGATGGACGGGTCGGGGCATGGCGGTTCCTCCATCCGGCGGCGGCTGGCGAGCCCGTTCTTGGCTGCTCAGGCCATGGCCTTGCCGGTTTCCACGGTGTCGGCGTCGAGACGGGAGAACTCCTGTTCGAGCACGCTCCAGGCCTGCTCGGCGGTTTCGACAAAGTGGAACAGGTGGACGTCTTCGGGCGAAATCATGCCGGTGTCCACCAGGTGATCGAAGTTGATGAGCTTGCGCCAGAAGGCTTCGCCAAACAGCAGGATGGGGCGCTGGCGGACTTTGCGCGCTTGGGTCAGGGTGAGCACTTCGAACAGCTCGTCCAGCGTACCGAATCCGCCGGGAAAACACACCAGTGCGACCGAGCGCATCAAAAAGTGCATCTTGCGCAGCGCGAAGTAGTGGAACTGGAAGCACAGCTCGGGGGTGATGTAAGGGTTGGGCCGCTGCTCGTGCTGCAGCACGATGTTCAGCCCGACGCTCTTGCCCCCGGCCTCGTATGCGCCGCGGTTGCCTGCTTCCATGATGCCCGGGCCGCCGCCGGTGGTGACCACCAGCGGGGTGTCGGCGTCGCAGGTGGCGCGGGTGACCAGGCTGGCGAAGCGCCGCGCTTCTTCGTAGTAGTGCGACATGTCGAGCTGCATTTGCGCGCGGCGCACGGCTTTGGCATCGCCGTCGCGCTGCGCCTGCGCCAGCCGCTGCTCGGCCACGTCGCGCGGCAGGATGCGCGCGCTGCCGAAAATCACGATGGTCGATTCGATGCCGTGCTCGGTCTGGATCAGCTCGGGCTTGAGGAGTTCGAGCTGCAGCCGCACCGGTCGCATGTCTTCGCGCAGGATGAAGTCGGTATCGGTGAACGCCAGCTTGTAACTGCTGCCGGGGCGGTCGTAGGGCGACGGCTCGACGGCGACGATGGCGGCATCTTCTCCGGCGCTGGGGAAGTTGCGGTCGATCAGATGGTTGCGTTGATGGCGCAAGACACGTTGTTTGTTCATGCGGCAAGCATAGCGAATCGGCGTGTCGGCGCGGCATGCGCCTGGAATCAGCGGAAAAGAGATGTGTCGCTGCGGCGCGATGGTTACGTTTGCACACGGCCATGTCAGGCAAAAGCACCTAAAAAGCAGACATCAAAAATCCTGTTCACGGAAACACCCGGCCGCGCCAGCGGGGCGGCCCGGGGCATTCTCGAAGGAGCACGACATGGCAAGCGTTCACATGCCGGCGGCGGGCGAAACAGCCGCTTCAGGGCACGGCATCCGCAAAGCGGCGGGGATCTGGAGCCTGTTGTTCGCCAGTCTGACGGCCATCATCGGCTCGGGCTGGCTGTTCGCCCCGCTGACCGCGGCCACCCAGGCCGGGCCGGCGAGCATTCTGTCCTGGGCCATCGGTGGCGCAGCCATCCTGGTGCTGGCGTTCGTCAATGCCGAGCTGACCAGCGCGTTTCCCGGCATGGGCGCGGTCATCACCTTTCCCAAGCTCAGTCACGGTCACCTGGCCGCGGCAGTGGTCAGCTGGGTGGTGTTTCTCGGCTACGTCACCGTCGCTCCCGCCGAAGTGCTGGCCGTGGTGACCTATGCCAACAACTACCTGCCGGGCATGGTCGATACCAAGACTTCGCTGCTCACCGACGAGGGCATGGTCGTCAGCATCGCCCTGCTCGGTGCGTTCATCCTCATCAACGCCTGGGGGGTGCGCGCCCTGCTGCGGCTGGGCAATACGCTGATGATCTGGAAACTCATCATCCCGGTGCTGACCATCGTCGCGCTGATGCTGGCGTCGTTCCATGCGGGCAACTTCACCGCGCAGGGGTTTGCGCCCTTCGGGGCCAAGGGCACGATCGCGGCCATCGCCACCTCGGGCATCGTGTTCAGCTACCTTGGTTTTCGTCAGGCCATCGAACTGTCGGGCGAGGCGAAAAATCCGCAGCGCGACGTGCCCATCGCCATCATCGGCTCCGTGCTCATCGCCGGGGCGATTTTTGTCCTGCTGGAGGTGGCGCTGGTCGGCGCGGTCAGTCCGGCGGACATCGCCCAGGGGTGGGACAAGCTGCATTTCACCGGCGTGTCCGGGCCGTTCGCCGGGCTGGCGATGCTGCTGGGCATGAGCTGGCTGGCGGTGCTGCTGTATATCGATGCCGTCGTGTCTCCCGCCGGAACGGGGCTGGTGTACGGCGGCACCACGGCGCGCGTGGTTTACGCCACGGGCAAGGACGGTCTGGCCGCGCCGTGGTTCGCGAAACTGAACAAAAACGGCGCGCCGTCCACAGGCCTGTGGATCACATGGATCGTCGGCATTTTGTTTTTCCTGCCGTTTCCGTCGTGGCAGAAAATCGTGACCTTCATTTCTTCGGCCACGGTGCTGGGTTACGGCATCGGCCCGGTGGCGCTGATGACCTTGCGCCGCAGCCTGCCTCTGGGCAGTTATCCGCGGCCTTACACCCTGCGCGGAGCCGGGCTGTGGGCGCCGCTGGCGTTCATCGTCTCCAATTTCATCATCTACTGGTCGGGCGCCGGCACCGACGACTTTCTGTTCGGCGGCCTGGCGGTGATTTTTCTGCTGTTCGTGCTGTATCAGGCGGCCACGCATGGCGGCAGGCTCGGCCATCTGCAATGGAAGGGAGCGTGGTGGCTGGCGCCGTATTTTTTCGCCATGTGGCTGGTGACGTATCTCGGGCCGAAAGCGCTGATCGGCGGCACCGGGCTGCTGACGTTCTACCAGGGCATGGTGGTGGTCGTGATCATCAGCCTGGGCATCATGGCGCTGGCGGTGGCCAGCGGTCTGCCCGAGCCGCAGGAAGCACGCGAAATGATCGCGTTGACGGGCAAGACACGCTGACCGCCGTGCTTTGACACGGGGGATTTTGCCCGCCGCGGGCATCGGCGCGGCCGCAGCGTTTTCATCGCTTGATTTACCGTCGGTAACAGCGCCAGCGCACCCCGAGCCGATAGGCTTGAACGCTCCGGGTCGACGGAGTCTGCGAGGAGGCGCTGTGATGCAGTATCGACAATTGGGAGCGGGTGGGCCGGCGGTGTCGGCCCTGGGTCTGGGGTGCATGGGCATGTCCGAGTTCTACGGACAGGGCGATGAGGCGGAGTCCATCGCCACCATTCACCGCGCGCTCGATCTGGGAGTGAACCTGCTCGACACCGCCGATATGTACGGCGTTGGCCGCAACGAGGAACTGGTCGGCCGCGCCATCGCCGGGCGGCGCGATCAGGTGTTTTTGGCGACCAAGTTCGGCAATGTGCGCGGTCCCAACGGCGAGTTTCTCGGCGTCAACGGCCATCCCGACTATGTGCGGCGCAGCTGCGAGGCCAGCCTGAAGCGGCTGGGCGTGGACGTGATCGACCTGTACTACCAGCACCGGGTCGATCCCAACGTCCCGATCGAAGACACGGTCGGGGCGATGGCCGATCTGGTGCGCGCCGGCAAGGTGCGGTATCTCGGCCTGTCGGAAGCGGCGCCCGCCACCATCCGCCGGGCGCATGCGGTGCATCCCATCGCCGCACTGCAGACGGAATACTCGCTGTGGAGCCGCGACCCCGAAGGCGAAGTGCTCGATACCGTGCGCGAACTGGGCATTGCCTTCGTCGCCTACAGCCCCCTGGGCCGCGGTTTCCTGACGGCGCAAATCCGGTCGCTCGACGACCTGCCGCCCGATGACTGGAGGCGGCGCTCGCCGCGGTTTCAGCCTGACGCCTTTGCGCGCAACCTGCGGCTGGCCGAGACGGTGCGGCAGATGGCCGAGGCGAAACATTGCACCCCGGCGCAGTTCGCCCTGGCCTGGCTGCTGGCGCAGGGCGACGACGTCATTGCCATTCCCGGCACCAAGCGCCGGCGCTACCTCGAAGAAAACGTCGGCGCGCTGCGCGTGCGGCTGACCACGGCAGATTTGATTCGCATCCACCAGGCCGTGCCTCCCGGGGCGGCGACGGGGGCGCGCTACCCCGAGGCGGGCATGCAGGCGGTCAACCGCTGAATCGATTGCGCCGTGCAACGGCTGCGGCAGACACTGCCAAGCCGGTAAGATGTCTTTGTAACCGGATGTTCCTGCCATGCCCGCTGCCGCGCTGCCTGATGCCCAGATTCTTCATGTCCTGACCTCGTCGCCTGCCGCGCTGCCGTCGCCCAGCGCCGTGGCGCTGGAGCTCATGCGCGCGCTGGAACGCCGCGACATGGGTTTGCGCGAGCTGGCGCACATCGCGCGCCAGGACCCGGTGTTGGTGGCGCGCATGATCCAGCTCGCCAACTCTGCCGTGTTTGCCGGGCTGCGGCCAGCCGTGGCCATCGAAGAGGCGGTGTTGCGCATCGGCACCAGCGGGCTGGCGCGGCTGGCCATCGCCCTATCGCTAGTGCAGTCCAGCCAGAGTACCTCGATTGCCGGGTTCGACCTGCAGCGCTTCTGGCTGACGTCGATCCAGCGCGGGCTGGTGTTTCAGTATCTGTCGCAACGTGTGGGCAAAATGCTCAGCGCCGAGGCCTTCAGCCTTGGGCTGCTGTCCGAAGTGGGGCAGCTGGCCATGGCCGTGGCGCTGGGAGCGCAGGCCGTCTCGGCCGACACCGCCGAGTTGTCGGCCGAGTTACGCGAGCAGCAGCGTCAGCGCTACGGCTTCGACCAGACCGACGCCAGCGCCGTGCTGTTGCAGCACTGGGGGTTTCCGCCGCTGCTGGCGCAGGCGGTGCGCGAGCGCTCGGTGCCGTCGACGGCGGCAGACGACTCGCGCGACGCGCAATTGGCACGCTGCGTCGCGCTCAGCCGCGGCCTGCGCTTGCTGCCCGACGGGACACCTGCGGACGTCGAGGCCGTGCACCGCCTGGCGGTGCATCTGGAGTTGACCGAGGACGATCTGCAGGGCGTGCTCGCCAGCGCGGCGCACGACATGGCGGGCATGGCGTCGGTGTTTTCGCTGCATCTGGAACAAAGCGAGATCGACGCCGAGTTCGACCGCCTGCGCCGGGCGCTGGCCAACCCGCCGTTGCTCGCCGACCCGGTGGCCGAACAGGTCCTGGTGCTCGCTGCCGATGCGCAGTTGCGGCAGAGCCTGCGTCAGGTGCTCGATGCCGCCCGGCATGCCGTGGTGGAATGCGCCACGCCGCAGGAAGCGATCGACGCCGTCGAGGTGCAGGGCGTGCGCGTGCTCGTGCTCGACTGGACGGCAGGCAGCGAGGCGGCGGCGCTGTGCCGCCATTTGCGCCAGCGGCACGGCGTGCGTCTGTACATCCTGGCTCTGGCGCGCGACATGGACGAGCGCAGCGTGCTCGACGCGCTCGACGCCGGGGCCAACGACGTGCTGTTCGCCCCAGTGCTGCCGCAGATGTTGCTGGCCAAGGTACAGACCGGCGCCCGGGCCACGCGGGTGTTGGCGTCGGCCGAAGTCGAGCGCAGCGCCAGCCTGCATGCGCAGCGCAGCCTGGAGCAGCGCAACGCCGAATTGCTGCAGGCTGCCGGCACCGACGAGTTGACCGGGCTGGGCAACCGCCGCGCCCTAGACGCCTATTTGCCCCAGGCCTTCGAGCAGGCGCGCAGTCACGGACAGCCGCTGGCGTGCTTGATGTTCGACCTGGACGAATTCAAGTCCATCAACGACCGCCTGGGCCACGACGTCGGCGACCGTGCGCTGCGCGCTGCCGCGCAGGTGTTGCGGCAGCAGTCGCGCGGCATGGACTTCGTCGCCCGCGTCGGCGGCGAGGAATTCCTCATGCTCTGCCCGCAGACCGGCGGGGAGGCGGCGCTGCGTGTGGCCGAGCGCATCCGGGCATCGATCGCGCAGCCCCAGGCCGGTCTGCCGGCCCTGACGGTGAGTGTCGGCATGGCCGTGGGACCCGCGGCTTACGCCGACGCCGCGGCGCTGGTGCGCGCGGCCGACCAGGCGCTGCTGCAGGCCAAGCGGCTGGGGCGCAATCGGGTCAGCCTGCCGCCAGATACCGCCGCCCCTCCTTCAGGAGGTTGAGCGGGTGTGCAGGCTTGCGCCATCGCGCGTTGCGCACCCGCTGCGCGCCGGCGGTCAAACCAGCAGATGCACATCCTGCCGACGCAACGCCAAGGTCAGCGGCGCGCCGACGCTCAGCGCGAGGTCGCGCCATTGCGCCGGCAGGGCGTAGGCCTGCGCATTCAGGCCGCAGTCCAGCGCGCAGTGCAGCCGCCACAGCGGGCCTTCGAGCCGGGCTGCGGTCAGCGTGGCGCGCAACGTCAGCACGCCCTCAGCCGCTGGTGATGCGGCGGCCGGCAGCGGCTGCAGATGTTCGGCGCGCACGGCGACGATGACGCGGTCTGCAGCGTGCAACGTCACCCCGGCGGGCGGCAGCAGGCCGTCGAGCACCGGGCAGCCGCCGTGACCGAGGCAGACGGCCTGCTGCGGCTGTGCCGCGGCGGCGGGGAGCACGTGCATCGGCCACAGGTTGTCTACGCCAAGCAGCCGCGCGCTGCGTAGGTCTGACGGCCGGTCGAACACGGCCTGCGTCGCGCCGCTTTGCAGCAGGCGGCCGCGGTCGAGCACACCCACCTGGTCGCCGAGCAGCTGGGCGTCGCGGGCGTCGTGCGTCACCAGCACGGTGGTCACCGCGCTGGCACGCAGCAGGTCGGCCAGCGTCTGCCGCAGCGCCGGGCGGGCCTCGGGGTCGATGGCCGAGAAGGGTTCGTCCAGCAGCAGCAAATCCGGGCCGCCGACCAGGGCGCGCGCCAGCGCCACGCGCTGGCGCTGGCCGCCGCTGAGCTGGTGCGGGTAGAGGTGCAGCCAGGGGCGCAGACCCAGCGCGTCGAGCAAGGGGCGCAGATCGGCGCGGGCGCCACGCCCCAGGCGCAGGTTGCGTTCGATGTTCCAGTGCGGCAAGAGCGCGTCGGTCTGGAACATATAGCCGATGTGGCGGTGCTCAGGGGGCAGCGTCGTCAGCTCGCGTCCGCCGAGGTCGATGCGCCCGGCGCGCGCCGGCAGGAAGCCGGCCAGGGTGTCGAGCAGTGCGGTCTTGCCCGCGCCGTTGTGCCCGAGCAGCGCCAGCGTCTGCCCAGGCGGCAGATGCAGGTGCAGCGGCTGGGACTGCCAGGTGCCCACACCCCAGACCAGGCCGTCCAGATGCAGACCGTCGATGCGTGCGGTTTCGCGATTCATTGCGGCACGGCGGGCCGTGGGCCGAGCGGCTTGCGCCGGCGGGTCAACAGCCGCAGCCCCCAGAACAGCGCGAGCACGACGAGCAGGAACAGCACGGCGGCGGCCACCGATTGCCGCAGGCCCGACTGCAGGAACAGGTCGTAGATGCGGATGGGCGCGGTCATCGGGTAGTACGCCAGCAGCACCACGGCGGCGAATTCGCCGATGGCGCGGGCGAAACACAGCGTCAGCCCGGTGCCGATGCTGTAGCGTGCCAGCGGCAGGGTGACGCGGCGGAAGACCTCCCACGGCCCCGCGCCCTGGATGCGGGCGGCGCGTTCGATGCGCAAGTCGATGGCTTCGAAGCCACCGCGTGCGGCGTTGACGGCGTATGGCAGACCGACGTAACTCATCGCCAGCACGATGCCGGCAAACGTGCCCCAGAATTCCAGCCCGATGCGCGCCAGCGGTGCTCCCAGCCAGCCGCCCCGGTTGAATACCAGCAGCAGCGCAATGCCGGCGACGGTGTGCGGAATGGTCAGCGGCAGATCGACCAGCGCTTCGACCACGCTTTTGCCGCGAAACCGCTGCCGTGCCAGCACGTACGCCAGCGGCACGGCGAACACCGCGGCCAGCAGCGTGCTGGTCAGCGCCGCGGCCAGGCTCAGGCCGATGGCGCTGCGCACGTCGGCCATCTGCGCCACCTGCTGCAGATCGTGCAGCGTGGGGTGCAGCAGCAGGGCGAGCAGCGGCAGGGTGATGAACGCCAGCAGCGTCGCGCCGACGAGCCAGAATACCCAGAGCATCGGGCTGGCGCGCGCGGCCCGTCTCATGGCCGCGCTCCGCAACGGGCACGGCAGGCGTGCAGCACCGGGCGCAGCGGCGTGGGGGAGGTCATGGCGCCGCAGGCACGGTCAGGCGGCGCAGCGACGCCGGGAGTTTGTCGCGGTGCAGCGCCACGGGATGCCGCAGGGTGATGAAGCCATTGGCGGCAAACACCTTCTGCCCCGCCGGGCCGAGCAGATAGGCGACGAATTGCTGTGCCAGTTCGGGATGCGGCGCGGTGGTCGGGATGGTCAGGGCGTAGACGATCGGCCGGCCGGAGACCTCGCCTTGCCGGGTGCGCACCGTCGCCCGGGCGTAATCCGCAGCGAACCGCGGATCGCCGAGGTTGATCTGCGGTGGCAGGTCCAACGCCAGCAGATGGTGCTGCACGGCGTCGGAGCGGTAGATCGCCAGGTAATCGATCTGCCCGAGCTGCAACGCCGAGATCAGGTCGGTTTCCGTGTCGCGTACATTGCTGCGCGGGGAGTTGGCCAGGACTCTGGCAGCCAGATCGGGCTGCCTGTAGTAGCGGCTGGCGAGTTCGAGCATCTGCAGGGTTTGGTAGCCCGAAGGATCGGTATCGGGGTTGGAGCGGCCGATCTGCACCCCGGGAGCGCTCAGCACCTGCCACCAATTGTGCGCATCGATGCGCTGCGCCCCTTTGCTCCTGGCGGTGTAAACGAAGGTGATGGCATTGCCCAGAAACCGGATCGACCAGTCTGCAGTCGGCCTGGCGCCATCGCTGCCGACGAACATATCGCGCGGGATGATGGTGTCATCGGCCACCGCCACCACATCGGCCGGCTGGTGCAGCACGGTGACCTGTCTGACCATTTTGACGCTGCCGCCAAACTGCGGCTGCACCGTCACCCCCGGGTGCAGCTTCTCGAAGTCGTGCGCCAGCGTGGTGAAGGTTTTGCCCAGCGTACCGGCAGCGAAAACGGTCAGGGTCTGGGCCTGCGCTGCCGGTTGGACGCAGGCGGCAGCCAGCGCCACGGCGCCGCACACCCGGGTGAAGGCCTTGTGCAGGGGCATGCGATGTCTCCTTTGTCGTTGTGCGTTTTGAGCATAACGCAGGTGAGCGGTGCGGGGTGGTTGTCCGCTGGCGCGCAGCAAACGCTCAGAGCGCCGCGTGCGGCGGGCGCTGCGCCGATTTGGGGCGGAACGCCACGCACACGGCAGGATCGGTCTGCAGATACGGCCCGCCGATGAGGTCGATGCAGTAGGGCACTGCGGCGAATAATCCCGGCACCACGCTCTGCCCCTGGGCGTCGCGCACACCTTCGAGGGTTTCGGCGATCGACTTGGGCTGCCCCGGCAGGTTGATGATCAGCGCCTTGCCACGGATCACCGCGGTTTGTCGCGACAGGATCGCAGTGGGGACGAAATGCAGGCTGATGCGGCGCATTTGTTCGCCAAATCCGGGCATTTCGCGGTCGGCAACGTCCAGCGTTGCCTCCGGAGTGACGTCGCGCGGCGCGGGGCCGGTTCCGCCGGTGGTCAGCACCAGGTCGCAGTGCGCGGTGTCGACCAGCTCGCACAGGGTGCTGGAGATTTGCAGGCGGTCGTCGGGAATGAGCCGTTCGACAAAGTCGATGGGGTTGCGTAGCGCCCGGCCGAGCCAATCGCGCAGCGCGGGCAGGCCCTTGTCTTCATACACGCCGCTGCTGGCGCGGTCGCTGATGGACACGATGCCGATGCGCACACGCTCGAAGGCTGCGGAGTCAGAATCGGGGGAGGGGATCATGGTCGGCGAAAGGGTTGGGGGTGGCGGGCGCGGCCATCGCCGCTTTGACGAACTGGAACAGTTGCCGGGTCAGCCGCGGGGGTTTGCCCGTTCCCGTCTCGGCGCGTGCTCCGCGCACCAGTTGGCGCAGCTGCTGCGCGTCGCAGCCGGGGTATTTGTCGAGAAATTCGGTTTGTGCCGCGTCGTCGGCCAGCAGCGCGTCGCGCCAGCGCTCCAGTGCGTGCATCCGCGCCACGCTGGCCCGGTCGTCCTGCCGTGCCGCGGCGATGACGGCGCGCACGGCGTCGGCATCGGCGCTGCGCAACAGTTTGCCCACGTACAGCATTTGCCGTTTGCGCGCGCCATGCGCCGTGATGCGCTGCGCCTGCAGAACGGCGTCGCGCAGGTCTTCAGGCAGGCTGCACTGGCGTACGACGTGCGCTGGCAGCGCGATGAGCTGCGCGCCGAGCTGCTGCAGTGCGAGCATGTCGCGCTTGACCTGGCTTTTGCTCGGGCCGCGCTGCGCCTGCGGGGCGTCGGCGTCGGCGGACGGCGGATGCGGAAATTTCATGGGTCTTATTATTCCCCGACTGCTGCCGCGCGTGCCGGGGCCGCCGATCCCGGCGGCCCGCGTGCGGCGCAACGAGGAATGCCATATCGTGGGACGTTTCGCCTACAGCAAATCACAATTCCAGGACCTGGCGCAGCAGGCGCTGGAACAGGCACGCCGGGCCGGCGCCAGCGACGCGCAGGTCGAAGTTTCCGAAGGGCAGGGGATGTCGGTGGGCGTGCGCAACGGGCAGATCGAAAACGTCGAGCACAACCGCGACAAAAGCCTGTCGATCACCGTGTATCTCGGCCAGCGCCGTGGCCACGCCAGCACGTCGGATTTCTCGGCCGACGCCATTGCCCGCACCGCCAGGGCGGCGCTGGACATCGCCCGTTACACCGCCGAGGACGACTGTGCCGGTCTGCCGGATGCCGCGCAACTGGCCATCGGCTGTGACCTTCCCGACCTGGACCTGCATCACCCGTGGGATTTGACACCGCAGGCTGCGGCAAAAATCGCCCAGCGCGCCGAGCGCGCGGCGTTCGCCGTCGATGCGCGCATCCGCAACAGCGAAGGGGCCAGCGTCTCGGCGCAGGAGTCGCACTTCGTCCTGGCCAACAGCCTGGGCTTTTGCGACGGCTACGCCAGTTCGTCGCACAGCGTGTCGTGCGCGCCGATCGCCGGCAGCGGCGACGACATGCAGCGCGATTACTGGTGGACCACCCAGTGCGACCCGGCCGACCTCACGGCGCCCGAGGCCGTGGGCCGCTACGCCGCGCAGCGCGCGTTGTCGCGGCTGAAGGCGCGCAAGCTGTCCACGCGCAAATGTCCGGTGCTGTTCGAGTCGCCCCTGGCGTCCGGGCTGATCGGCAGTTTCACCCATGCCATCAGCGGTGGCGCGCTGTACCGCAAATCGTCGTTTCTGCTCGACAGTCTGGGCAAATCCGTCTGGGCCGACCACATCGACCTGATCGAAGACCCCCTGCTGCCCAAACGGCGCGGTAGTTCGCCGTTCGACAGCGAGGGGGTGATCACGCGCAAACGCTCCCTGGTCGAGGGCGGTGTAGTGCAGGGTTATCTGCTCGGCACCTACTCGGCGCGCAAGCTCGGCATGCAAACCACCGGCAACGCCGGCGGCGCGCACAATCTGTTGCTGCAAAGCCGACTGACCCGCCCGGACGATGATCTGCCGGCGATGCTGCGCAAACTGGACACCGGCTTGTTCGCCATCGAGCTCATCGGCCACGGCATCAATTACGTCACCGGCGACTACTCACGCGGCGTCATGGGTTTCTGGGTCGAAGGCGGCGAGATCCGTTACCCGGTGCACGAAATCACCATCGCCGGCAATTTGCGCGACATGCTGCGCAACGTCGTGGCGGTGGGCGCCGACACCTACACCTATGGCAGCAAAACCACCGGTTCGGTGCTCATCGACGGTCTGACCGTTGGTGGCACCGGCTGAGATCATTCAGCCGCGGTGCGCCTGCAGCGCCGCGTGGAGGATTCGCCGGGTTTGGCTGCGTGCGGTGTAAAACAGCTTCGCGCCAGACCCAGGCAATTTTCGGCGATAACCCGAAGTCAGGCCAAACGTAACAAAGGTTACGCTTTGTTCACCGGGCAGGCGGCGTCTGCCGCCAGAGCAACCCAAGCCCGGACTACCCTTTTACTGACTTGCGGAGACTGCATGGAACGTCGATCTTTTGTCAAACACGCCGGCCTGGCCGGCATTCTCGCGGCGGGTGCCGCGCCTGCCGTGATGGCGCAACAGACGGTGCGCTGGCGCCTGGCGTCGAGCTTTCCCAACTCGCTCGACACCATTTACGGCGCGGCCAATGTGTTCGCGCAAAAAGTCAAAGACCTGACCAACGGCAAGTTCGAAATCTCGGTTCACGCCGCAGGTGAACTGGTGCCGGCATTTGGCGTGGTCGACGCCGTGCAGCAGGGCACGGTCGAGTGCTGCCACACCGCGCCGTACTACTTTTTCGGCAAAGACCCGACGTTCGCTCTCGGCGGCACGGTGCCTTTCGGTTTCAACTCGCGCCAGATGACAGCCTGGATGTTCCAGGGCAACGGCCTCAAACTCATGCGCGAGTTCTACGCCAACTACAACATCGTCAACTTTCCCTGCGGCAACACCGGGGCGCAGATGGGGGGCTGGTTCCGCAAGCCGATCAAGAGCCTGGCGGACATGAAGGGCCTGAAAATGCGCATCGGGGGCTTTGCCGGCAAGGTGATCGAACGCCTGGGCGTGGTACCGCAGAACATCCCCGGCGGAGACATCTACCCCTCGCTGGAGAAGGGCACGATCGACGCGGCCGAGTGGATCGGTCCGTACGACGATCTGAAGCTGGGTTTTTACAAGGTGGCGAACAACTACCTCTACCCCGGCTGGTGGGAAGGCGGGTTGGAACTCGATCTGTACGTCAACCAGAAGGCCTACAACGCCTTACCCGCCGACTACAAAGCCGCGATCGACGCCGCCACGGCGTATGCGCACGTGAACATGCAGGCGGCTTACGACGCCAAGAACCCGCCGGCGCTCAAGGAGCTGGTGGCCAAGGGCACCAAGCTGCAGGGCTTTCCCAAGGACGTGATGGAGGCCGCGTACAAGGCGGCCAACGATCTGTACGGCGAACTCGAAGCGAGCAATCCCCACTGGAAAAAGGTCTACACCGACTGGGTGCGGTTCCGCAACGACGACATCCTGTGGTTCCGCTTCGCCGAAAACGAGTTCGACCGTTTCATGGCCACGCGCAAGCTCGCCTGATCCGTTTGGCGATCTCACCGGCCCGCCTCGGCGGGCTTTTTTGACGCCGTCTTGGGGCGAATCAATACAATTCGTCGCATCTTGATATGAAATGAAGCATCCATATCAGGACGGACTGATCTGACAAGGAGACCTCATGGAACGCCGTTCATTCGTCAAACACGCCGGCCTGGCCGGCATTCTCGCAGCGGGCACCGCACCCTCCGTCGTCATGGCGCAGCAAGCCGTGCGCTGGCGTCTGGCGTCGAGCTTCCCCAACTCGCTCGACACCATTTTCGGCGCGGCCAATATCTTTGCGCAAAAGGTGAAGGAAGCCTCGGGCGGAAAATTCGAAATCAGCGTGCACGCCGGCGGGGAGCTGGTGCCACCGTTTGGCGTGGTCGACGCCGTGCAGCAGGGTACGGTCGAGTGCTGCCACACCGCGCCGTACTACTTTTTCGGCAAAGACCCGACGTTCGCTCTGGGTTGCGCCGTGCCGTTCGGCATGAATTCGCGCCAGATGAGCGCCTGGATGTACCAAGGCAACGGCCTCAAACTCATGCGCGAGTTCTACGCCAACTACAACATCATCAGTTTCCCGATGGGTAACACCGGGGCGCAGATGGGGGGCTGGTTCCGCAAGCCGATCAAGAGTCTGGCCGACATGAAGGGGCTGAAAATGCGCATCGGCGGCTTTGCCGGCAAGGTGATCGAACGCCTGGGCGCCGTGCCGCAAAACATCCCCGGCGGAGACATCTACCCCTCGCTGGAGAAGGGCACGATCGATGCGGCCGAGTGGATCGGCCCTTATGACGATCTGAAGCTGGGTTTTTACAAGGTGGCGAACAACTACCTCTACCCCGGCTGGTGGGAAGGCGGCCCGCAGCTAGACCTTTTTGTCAACCAAAAGGCCTACAACGCGCTCTCACCCGAGTACAAATCGATCATCGAAATCGCCGCTTCGCACGCCCACGTCAACATGCAGGCCATGTACGACGCCAAGAACCCGCCGGCGCTCAAGGAGTTGGTGGCCAAGGGCACCAAGCTGCAGGGCTTCCCCAAGGACGTGATGGAAGCCGCATTCAAGGCGGCCAACGATCTGTACGGCGAACTCGAAGCGAGCAATCCTCACTGGAAAAAGGTCTATACCGACTGGGTCAAGTTCCGCAACGAAGACATCCTGTGGTTCCGCTTCGCCGAAAACGAGTTCGACCGTTTCATGGCCACGCGCAAATTCACCTGATACGCACTGCCTCTACTGGCTGATTCACGCCCCGCCTGCCGGGGCGTTTTGCCGTCTTGTGCGCAGACAAGGGCGCTCAAGCCGCCCTGCCACCGCGCACCCACAGCCTGACCAGTCCGTGCGCCGCCAGGGCGCACAGCGTGCCCACCACCGCGCCGCCGATCACATCGGCAGGAAAGTGCGCGCCGACGGCGATGCGCGCCCACCAGACCCAGAGCGCGAACAGCCAGAGCAGCAGGCCCCAGGGCCGTGGCAGCGAAAACGCAAAACTCGTCGCCACCACGGCGGCAAACGCTGCGTGGCCGGAAGGAAAACTGTGGACGAATTTGGGCTCTCCGAGCACGTGCACGGCGTGCGGCCCGAACACGGCCAGGGGGCGGGGAAAACTGGCCAGCGGCTTGAGCAGGCCATAAACCGCCAAAAACAGCAGCAGATTGCCCCAGGCGTAGACCAGCACGCTGCGCACCGGCAGCACGCGCGGCCAGCGCAGCGCGATGCTCAGCGCCAAGCCCATGTACACCGGCAGCAGTTGGTGCTCGGCCAGAGCCGTGCCCAGGCGTGCGGCGTTGTTCCATACCGGGTTGTCCCCGGCGTGATTGATGACGAGAAACAGCCGGGCATTCCAGCCGTCCCAGGCGTACCACGGCGATTGCGGGCTGAACATCATGCCAGCGTCAGGGCAAACAGCCACAGTCCGATGCCCACCGCAGCGCTCACCGCAGCCAGGCCAAACAGCCAGACGCGGCGGGTCAACGCCGTGATCGACGCCAGCGAGATGGCGATCTGCAAAAAAATCAGCGCGCGCGCCATGTCGGTATGCGGGCGGTTCATCCGCGCGGACTCGGCATCGGCTTTCCTCGACTCGGCTTCGAGCGATTCGGCCAGCGCGCGCAGCTCCTTCTTTTGCTGCTTGTACTTGGCGATCGATTGATCGAATTCCGCGTGTTTGTCCGCCGGAGTGAGTTCGATGGCCAGTTCCATCAGGTGCTGCTTGGTGCTGGCCGCCTGGTAGTAATTCCACTGGTCGGTGGCCTGGGCTTTTTTCAGCACGGCCTCGTTTTTGTACAGCACCACTTCGTTCATCAAATGGCTGCCCTGGTAACTGACGATGGCACCCAGTGCGGCGAGCAGTGCGGTGAAGATCGCCACCCACTGGCTCAATCCGTGTCCTTCGCGGTGTGCGGACTGTTCGAGTTGTTCTTCGTGCGGGGTGTGAACATGCAGGCTGGATTCGCTCATGGCGCAGAAAGAAGAGTCAGTGAGATCGATCGGATCGGTGCCGGGGCACCTGGTCAGGACGACGGGATGAGCCGGGTTCCAGCAAGGGCGTCGTGCAGATATTGACGGTCGGGGCGCAGAAAACTCAGCAGCGCCCAAGCCGCCACACCCACGCACATCGCCCAGCCGATTTGTTGCGGGCGCAGCCCCAGCACGGCTGACAACAGCAACGCCGGCAGCACCCAAAGCCAGGACAGCAGGGCGCGCAGGAGGGCGCGGCGCCAGCCCAGCGCCCCGCCGCCGGCGCTGACCACGCGAATCCGCCAGGTTTTCATCGGCAGGGTTTGGCGGCCTGCGCTCCAGAACCAGGTGCCGTAGGCGGTGAGCACACAAAATTCGACGGCCTGCAGGGTGGCGCGACGCAACACGCCGTTTTGCCCCACGCCCAGCGCGTGCAATGCGAGCAGCACGGCAGCGGCGGTGGCCAGCGCGATGCCCAGCAGGATCAACGCCTCGTAGAGCAGGCTTGCCAGGCGGCGGTGCAAAGGCGGTGCCAGCAGCGCTGGTGTGCGCACCGCCCGCGGGGGCGTGGTCGGATGCTGCACGGCGTCAACGGTGGGCCGCGGAGGCAGCACCCGACGGAGCGGATGCCGACGCTGCCGCCGGCGTCACCGTGGCTGGGGGTTTGGGCGCTGCGGCGGCAGGCCGTGAGGCCACCTTGGCCGGGGGCGCCGGGGCAGGCCTGACGGCGTGTTTTTGCTCGAGATATTTACCGACCTGCCCGGGGTGCGGTTTGGGATGGCGGGCTTCTTCCTTCAGCCGTTCGCGTTCGGCCTCGGGCAGCTTTTTATACGCCTCCCACGCTTCGCGCCGGCTCTGCAACGGGGCCTTGCCGGTGGAGAGGAATGTTTCCCGCGCCAGACGACGTTTTTCCGGGCTGAGGTGGGCCCATTCGTTCATGCGGCGCTGCAGCGTCTGCTGCTGCTGCGGACTCATCGCCGGATAGCGTGCGGCGATGTCCAGCCATTTTTTTTTGCGGTCGCGGTCGAATTCGGGCCAGTCGGCCCGTAACGGGGCGAGGATGTGCTGTTGCTGCGCCGTGAGTTGGTCCCAGCGTGGTGGGGCCTCGGCAGCGTCGGCCTGCACGCCCCACGCCAGAAGCAATGCCAGAGCCGACAGGAGGACAAGGCGCGGGAAGAATCGGTGGAAAAATTGGTGGAGGAATTGGTGGAAGAATTGGGCGAACCCCTGCTGCCCCCGCCCGCGCGGAACTCCGGCAAGACCGCTCATCAGCGCTCCTGCATCAGGTAACGGGCGAATCCGGGGTCGGCATACGCACTCGGCGGGAGATCGCCCAACAGCAAGGCGGTGTCGATATCCGCGGTGACGCGCACGAGTTTTTCCTGCTGGTAATCCTGCAGGAACAGCAGGCCGCCGATCAGCACGAGCAGCGGCAGGACCGCGCTGGCACGGAACAGCCACGATTTCCAGTTGAACGGCCCACCCAGCGCCAGGGTGCGCCCTTGCTGCACGGCGGCTTGGGCAGCTTGCGTCCGCGCCTGCTGCAGCGCCATCAGACGCAGCGCCTTCAGACGCTGCGCCTGCTCGGACGTGATCTGCTGTTCGGCTTGGTGCAGGCGGACGGCCAGTTGCTGCGCAAGGCGGGCTTCCACCATGGGGCGCAGCGTGTCGGGTGCGTCGTTGTTCATGAGTAGCCTTGTGCTTTGAGAGCGCGTGCCAGCGTGTGGATGGCGCGCGAGCAATGGGTTTTGACGCTGCCTTCCGAGCAGCCCATGGCCTGCGCGGTTTCGGCAACGTCGAGTTCCTCCCAATAACGTAACAAAAAGGCTTCGCGTTGACGCGCAGGCAGACGTGAAATTTCTGTTTCCAGATGTTTGAGGATCTGCATGCGTTGCACGTGGCTGTCGGCGCCTTCGAGGTGTTCGCTGACCTGTTCGAGCTGCAGCGTTTCGAGCAGGTCGAAATCCCCCTCGCTGTCTGCGGTGTCGAAATCCGACAGATTGCTGAACAGCGTGGAGCGCACCTTGCGCTTGCGATGCCAGTCGAGGATGGCGTTGGTGAGAATGCGCTGGAACAGCAGCGGCAATTCCTCGCGCGGCCTGTCGGCGTACTTGGTCGCCAGGCTGATCATGGCGTCCTGCACCAGATCCATGGCGGCGTCGTCGTCGCGCGTCGAAAACGCGGCGCGGAGGAAGGCGCGCTTGTCGACGCTGGCGAGAAAATCGTTGAGTTCTTGTTCGGTGGCCATCGAATCGGGCCCCCAGGCGGCCCGGGCAGGTGCAGACTAACGGCACATTATGCCGCGCACCGTGCGCCAACCGGCGGTCACGCAGCGCGCGAAACCGGGCGGTTCTGCCATCGGCATCGCACGCGCGCGCAAACGCCCGTGCGTTGTGCGGTTGTGCTGCGCTGCACTACACTATGTCATTCCGTTCGGCTCGAACCTCAGTGCAGCAAACAGGCAGATGGCGTCGCACACGCTGCCCGCAGCACCCACAACGTTCCAGATCGCACGTGTCTCCCGAAAGCCGGCCACAAGCGGGTGTGGAGGGAAACCTGAAGTTTTTCGTTAGAGAAATTCACAAGGTGAACAAATGGATATGAATCGCGCAGAACACAAGTCGGCCGCAGCGGCTGCTTCCAAGTCCGTTGCCGCCACGGTGCAGGACATCACCGGAGCCGAAATCCTGGTGCGCTGCCTGCAGGAGGAGGGCGTCGAATACATGTGGGGGTACCCCGGCGGCGCAGTCCTCTACATCTACGACGAACTCTACAAACAAACCAGCATCCAGCACGTGCTCGTGCGCCAGGAGGCCGCCGCGGTGCATGCAGCCGACGCCTACGCGCGTGCCACCGGCAAAGTCGGCGTGGCGCTGGTGACGTCCGGCCCTGGGGCGACCAATGCGCTCACCGGCATCGCCACTGCGTACATGGACTCCACTCCCATGGTCATCATCACCGGCCAGGTGCCGACCACGGCCATCGGTCTGGACGCATTCCAGGAATGCGACACCGTGGGCATCACCCGTCCCGTGGTCAAGCACAACTTTCTGGTCAAAGATGTGCGCGACCTGGCGATGGTGATGAAAAAAGCCTTCCACATCGCCCGCTCTGGCCGTCCCGGCCCGGTGGTCGTCGACGTGCCGAAGGACGTGACACGGCAGACCGCGCCGTTCGACTACCCCCGGTCGATCGAAATGCGCTCGTACAACCCGGTGCGCAAAGGCCACGGCGGCCAGATCCGCAAGGCCGTGCAACTGCTGCTGTCGGCCAAGCGTCCTTACATTTACAGCGGGGGCGGCGTGGTGCTCGCCAATGCCGCGCCCGCGCTGCGGCGTCTGGCCGACCTGCTGAAGTATCCGTGCACCAACACGCTGATGGGGCTGGGTGCGATTCCGGGGGAAGACCCCAAGTTCCTCGGCATGCCGGGCATGCACGGCACATACGAGGCGAACATGGCAATGCAGCACTGCGACGTGTTGCTGGCCGTTGGCGTGCGTTTTGACGACCGGGTGATTGGCAATCCGAGCCATTTCGCCCAGGTCCAGCGCAAAATCGTCCACATCGACATCGATCCGTCGTCGATTTCCAAGCGCGTGAAGGTCGATGTGCCCATCGTCGGCGATGTTGGCGAAGTGCTGCACGAGCTCATCGAGCAGCTGCAGCAGGCGTTCCACGCCGGGCACAAAAACGACGGCGGTGCGCTGGCGGCGTGGTGGGCGCAAATCGAGGAGTGGCGCAAGCGCGATTGCCTGGCGTACGAACATTCCACGGAGGTCATCAAGCCGCAGGCGGTGATCGAAACCCTGTACGAGCTGACAAAAGACCGCGAAACCTACGTCTGTTCCGACGTCGGCCAGCATCAGATGTGGGCGGCGCAGCTTTACAAATTCCCCGAGCCGCGGCGCTGGATCAACTCCGGCGGCCTGGGCACCATGGGGGTGGGCCTGCCTTACGCCATGGGGATCAAGCTGGCCAAACCCGATGCCGAAGTGGTCTGCGTCACCGGCGACGGGTCGATCCAGATGAACATCCAGGAACTGGCCACCTGCAAGCAGTACGAAACACCGGTCAAGATCATTCTGCTCAACAACCGCTACCTTGGGATGGTGCGGCAGTGGCAGGAAATCGAGTACGAAGGCCGCTACTCGCACTCGTACATGGACTCGCTGCCGGATTTCGTCAAACTCGCCGAGGCTTACGGCCATGTCGGCATCAAGGTCGACCGGCCGCAGGACCTGCGCCCGGCGCTGGAAAAGGCGTTCGCGTTGAAGGACCGTACCGTGTTCCTCGACATCGCGGTCGACCCGACGGAAAACGTCTGGCCGATGGTGCAGGCCGGGCGTGGCATCACCGACATGCTGCTGGGATCGGAGGATCTCTGATCCGTGGCACCCCCGCAGCACTTTAGCGGCGCGGCGCCTGCTGCCGGCTGCAGCAATCGTGCCTGACCGGGCACGGCGGTCTGCCAGCCGGATGCGGCGCGCGCTTTCCATCACCGGGTGCGGCTTGGACCGCACCGCTTTCGTCATCGACTGCGCAGTTGCCAGGCGGCGCTTACCGGCGCCGCGCGAAGCCTGCGCGCAGGAGTAGACCCATGAAACACATCATCGCCGTTCTGGTGGAAAACGAAGCCGGTGCGCTGTCGCGCGTGGTCGGATTGTTTTCCGCGCGGGGTTACAACATCGAATCGTTGGTGGTCGCCCCGACCGAAGACCCGTCGCTGTCGCGCATGACCATCGTCACCAGCGGCTCGGAAGAAGTCATCGAACAGATCACCAAGCACCTCAACCGCCTCATCGAGGTGGTCAAGGTGGTCGATCTGACCGAGGCGGCGTTCATCGAGCGCGAGCTCATGCTCATCAAGCTGCGCGCCGTCGGCAAAGAGCGCGAGGAGATCAAGCGCATGTCCGACATTTTCCGCGGCCATATCATTGACGTGACCGACAAGTCGTACACCATCGAACTCACCGGCGATGCCGCCAAGCTCGATGCCTTCATCCAGGCCGTCGATCCCACGGCCATTCTCGAAACCGTGCGCACCGGCAGTTGCGGAATCGGCCGCGCCGAACGTATCTTGCGCGCCTGATCGCCGGCCGCAAACTCTTTTTCATCCGTGCATGATCGCGCTGCCGGGCGCGGCGCATGCATCCACCACTCAAAGCAGGAGCCAATATGAACGTGTATTACGACAAAGACGCCGATCTGTCGCTGATCAAAGGGAAAAAAGTCACCATCGTCGGTTATGGGTCGCAGGGCCATGCGCACGCGCAAAACCTCAACGACAGCGGCGTCAAAGTGACCGTTGGCTTGCGCAAGAACGGCGCATCGTGGGACAAGGCAAAAAAAGCCGGACTGAAAGTCGCTGAGGTGGAGAAGGCCGTCGAGGGAGCCGACGTGGTGATGATGCTCATGCCCGACGAGCACATCGCCGAGGTGTACCGCAACGCCGTCGAGCCGAACATCAAAAAGGGCGCCGCGCTGGCGTTTGCCCACGGCTTCAACGTGCATTACGGCCAGGTCCAGCCGCGTGCCGATCTGGACGTCATCATGATCGCCCCGAAGGCGCCCGGCCACACCGTGCGCAGCACGTACACCCAGGGCGGCGGCGTGCCGCACCTGATCGCGGTGCATGCCGACGTGTCCGGCAAGGCGCGCGATCTGGCCTTGTCCTACGCCGTGGCCAACGGCGGTGGCAAGGCCGGCATCATCGAAACCAGCTTTCGCGAGGAGACCGAAACCGACCTGTTCGGCGAGCAGACCGTGCTGTGTGGTGGCACCGTCGAACTCATCAAGGCGGGTTTCGAAACCCTGGTGGAGGCAGGGTACGCACCGGAAATGGCGTATTTCGAATGTCTGCACGAGCTCAAGCTCATCGTCGACCTGATCTACGAGGGCGGTATCGCCAACATGAACTACTCGATTTCCAACAATGCGGAGTACGGCGAATACGTCACCGGGCCGAAAATCGTCACCGAGGAGACGAAAAACGCCATGCGTCAGGCGCTCAAGGACATCCAGACCGGTGAATACGCCAAGAGCTTCATTCTTGAAAACCGCGCCGGCGCACCCACCCTGCTGTCGCGCCGCCGCTTGACTGCCGCGCATCCGATCGAGCAGGTGGGGGAAAAACTGCGTGCCATGATGCCCTGGATCAAGGCCAACAAGCTGGTGGACAAGTCGCGCAACTGATGCCGCGGCAAACGTGCCGCTCGCAGCAGCACACCCGGCCCGCGCCGGGTGTTTCTTTTGTTTGGG
Organism: Pseudomonadota bacterium; assembly: GCA_021799355.1. Classification (GTDB taxonomy): domain Bacteria; phylum Pseudomonadota; class Gammaproteobacteria; order Burkholderiales; family Burkholderiaceae_C; genus Thiomonas. Next base: position 55,361 of record JAJZAQ010000006.1, on the reverse strand, counting down.
CGCGATGAGGACGCCGCGCCGATTACACTCTGTCTATGACGTATCCACACCCTATCCTTGCGCGCGAAGGCTGGCCGTTCATCGCCAGCAGCATCCTGCTATCCATCGTGGTGTGGGTGCTGGCGGGATTTTGGTGGTCGCTGCCGGTCTGGCTGTGGACGGTTTTTGTCATCCAGTTTTTCCGTGACCCGGCGCGCCCCATTCCGCAGGATCCATCAGCCGTGCTCAGCCCGGCAGACGGCCGCATCGTCGTCATCGAACAGGCATTCGATCCCTATGCCCAACGCCAGGCATTGAAAATCAGCGTGTTCATGAACGTGTTCAACGTGCATTCCAACAGATCGCCGGTCGATGGTATTTTGCGCACGGTGCAGTACTTCCCCGGGCGGTTTTTCAACGCCGATCTCGACAAGGCGTCGGAGCAGAACGAGCGCAACGCACTGGTGATCGACAGCGCCGGGCGTATCGTGACCGCGGTGCAGATCGCCGGGTTGGTCGCCCGCCGCATCCTTTGTTATGTCAAGGCCGGGCAGACGTTGCAGCGCGGGCAGCGGTTTGGTTTCATCCGTTTCGGCTCGCGCGTCGATGTGTATCTGCCGCTGGACGCGCAGTCCCGTGTATCCATCGGCGACAAGGTCTATGCCAGCAGCACCATTCTTGCGCATCTGGCCGCCTAGGCATCGGCAGCCCATCGACTGCCAAGCCGATTGGCGTGGCACCACATGGTGTGCTGTTGGCGTCGCAAGTACTGCCCAGCCCGATTTTGCCGAACCGGTCCCTTCCTGCGTGAGAGGCCATCATGCCGCGTAACGTCACTCCGCTTGCGCCGCACAGCCAGCGCGGCAAACCGGCAGCAGCCCAGTCCTCCGTGGACGAGCGCCATCCCCCGCCATGTCCTGATGACGAGCCGGCGCATCGTCGCCGCCGTGGCATCTACTTGCTGCCCAATTCGTTTACTGTGGCGGCCTTGTTTTGCGGCTTCTACGCCATCGTCATGGCCATGAGTGGCCGCTACGACTCGGCGGCGACTGCGATTTTCGCCGCCATGGTGCTCGACAGCCTCGACGGTCGCGTCGCGCGCATGACCAACACCCAAAGCGAATTCGGCGCGCAGTTCGATTCGCTGGCTGACATGGTGTCTTTCGGCGCAGCGCCGGCATTGATCGTTTACGAATGGTCGCTGCGAGGACTGGGCAAGCTCGGCTGGCTGGCGGCATTTGTCTATTGCGCCGGAGCGGCTTTGCGCCTGGCGCGGTTCAACACCAACGTGGCCGTCATCGACAAGCGCTACTTCCAGGGCCTGCCCAGCCCGGCAGCGGCGGCACTGGTTGCCGGTTTCCTCTGGATCATGACCGACGCCGGAGTACAAGGGGCGCACGTCGCTTGGTTCAGCTTTGTCATCACCGTCTTTGCCGGTTTGACCATGGTGACCAACGTGCCGTTTTACAGCTTCAAAGACGTCAGCCTGCGCCGCAGCGTGCCGTTCATCAGCATTTTTTTGATCGTGCTGCTCATCGGCCTGATTGCCTACCAGCCCCCCTTGGTGCTGTTCGCCTTGTTCGTGTTGTACGCCCTGTCGGGATATGCACTCTACTTCTGGCATCGTCTGAAGGGCCGCCCGGTGAGTGTGATTGCAACGTCGGTCGACGAGCCCGACGAGCGAGGTCTGCATTGAAGACCATTTCGCTGCAGACCCCTTGACAGAAGGATATGTTGGCAGCATAATTTTCGCTTCTGCGGGAATAGCTCAGTTGGTAGAGCGCAACCTTGCCAAGGTTGAGGTCGCGAGTTCGAGCCTCGTTTCCCGCTCCAAATTCTCTCAAGGGAAATGCCGGGTTGATCCGGGTTTCCTTGCCCTGAGCAGGGCGGATCGTTCAGACGGTCCTGGGGCGCTGAAAACGGGAAGCGCGGCTTCCCTTTTTTGTGCCTGCTGTTGCAGCCAAAGTGATTGGCCAGTGTGGTTCCGTAGCGATCTGCACGCAGCGATGGTTTTGCGTACGATGTCTGTGTCGCACGCATGGTCACCCGGCGGGGTGGCAGAGTGGTTATGCAGCGGCCTGCAAAGCCGTCTATGCCGGTTCGATTCCGACCCCCGCCTCCAACGCGCACCGCACCGCTGCAGGCCCGGATGGCGAAATTGGTAGACGCAGCGGACTTAAAATCTGTTTTGTCAAGTCCTTCCTGCTAGAACTGCCGAGCCAGAAGGTCAATAGTGACAACGGTTTGCGGGCATCCGAGCTGTAGCTTTGCAGCTAGGCTTGACGGCCAGGGGCCAGCTAGGCGCCAGTAGATGGAGGTAGGTGTTTTCAGTGTGTTGAGCACTACGCCCGAGTGGTGAAATCGGTAGACACAAGGGACTTGAACAATTTGAGCCTTCGGGGGGAAACGCCCGAAGTGAAGCCCGTCAAAGTCGGCGAACGCCCTGGATGCTTTTGCATCCGAGCCAACGCCGAGCCAAGCCCAAGCTACAGCTTGGGAAGGTGTAGAGAGCAGACGGCGGGCACCTACGGCCGCAAGGCTATGGTGAAGGCGTGCTCCAGACCACGAACGCCCTGCGTTGAGCAGGGCGGCGGCGAAAGTCGAAGTGGTAAGAAAATCCCTCGCCGAAAGGCGTGCCGGTTCGATTCCGGCCTCGGGCACCAATCCAAAGCCGCCCCTGTTCACGCAGGGGCGGCTTTTCCGTTCTTGGGCTGTGTGCGCTTGAATCCCCGATCCCCCACCATGAACGCCTCCAGCATGTGCGGGATCAGCGTCACGGCATCGACCGCCTCGCCATACGCCTGCGCGTGCAGCGCGGCGTAGCGGTCGAGGTCGGCTTTCAAGCTGGCCGGGCAGGCAAAGGTCAGTTTGACGCTTTCGGTCTTGGGCAGCGGCCCGAGCCGCAGCTTCTTGGTAGTGCTCATTGCGAAGCTCCCCGATTGAAGAACAGCGGCTGGTACGGCCGCAGCACCAGATCCCGGTTGACGATGATTCGCACGGGCAGGCCAGGCCGCTCGGTCAGCGTCGGCTGGATGTTCATGTTGCGTCGGGTGATCTCCTGGCCAACCTGATTGATGCTGTCCTGGGCGCTGTCACGCCCGGCAATGACGATCCGGTTGCCGTCCTGGCGGTTCTCTGGCGCGGCCAGCTCTGCGCCGACGCCCAGCAGCGTCGTCAGCACCGCTCCGGCAAAGATGCGGTTCCAGTGCCAGTCCACGTCATCCTCCAAGCCCGCGTAGCCGGCCGGGTCGGTGCCGACAAGGTTGTCGAGCGTCAGCGAGGACGTGTCGGGCAGGATGATCCGGTTCCACACCACCTGCACGCGGCTCTGTCCGTAGCTGACCTGGCTGTTGTAGCGCCCGAGGATGCGCGACCCCTGCGGAATCAGCAGGAACTTGCCGGTGGCTGTGTCATAGACCGGCTCCGTCACAGTGCCGATCACGTCGCCCGGCAAGTCCGACTTGATGCCTGTCACCAGCGCACCGGCGATCACCGTTCCGGCCATCACCTGATACGGCGACGCGGGCAGCGCCAGATTGCCGGAATTGCGGGTTTCCGTAGAACCGGCTTTCAGGAACGACTCTTTCTGGTCTTGCCGGTTCTGCACGGCGGTCGGGTCGGCGGGCTGGGCCGCCGTCGAGGCAGGCCCAGCAGCGAGCGGATCGAAGGCCGCAAGCGTACTTGCAGCCCCCGGCGCTGCCTGCGCGACCGTGGCGGCGGTCTGCCCTTGGCCGCCCGAGCGGAAGAACACCGACGAGGCCGCCGCCGCGTCCGCCTCCTTGCGCAAGGCATCGTCGGGATCATGGCCTGGCGGCGAATAGCCCGGCGTCACCGGCTGCTGCGAAGCGACGATGGCCGGGCCAAGGTCGCCGGGCAACGGCGGCCCCAGCTCGGGCACATCGGGCGGTAAGGCTGGTGGCAGCTTCGAGTAGTCCGTCGGTAGCGCATCCAGCCCTTCGGACTTCGAGACGCGATCGACGTTGTAAAGCTCGGTTTGCTCGCCCGTACCGCGCCGCTGCGGTTGCAGCGACCAGATCGTGGCCCCAAGGACGGCGACCGACAGGCCGCCGACGAGGATGGCCAGCGTGCGCCGGTTCAGGCGAGTGACCGGACGCGGCTGGGCGCGCAGCGTCACCGCTTCCGGCGCGACCTTGCCTGCCTGCGGCGTGGCGAGGTCGGGGGTGTCGTCCTGGCTCATGGTCAGTTCCTCCGCGCAACGCCGTCCGTGCGCTCAATTCGCACCACGTCGCCCTTGTCCCCGCCCAGGCGCAGTTCGGCGGCACCGAACAGCCGATCCACGATGTAGTACGGCGAGCGGAAGCGGTAGTTGACCAGTTGCCCGTCGCCTTCCGGCCCGATTACGAACAGCGGCGGCAGCTCGCCTTGCGCGATGCCGGCGGGGAACTGGATATAGACCTTCTGCCCGTCGTCGAAGGCGCGCAGCGGCTTCCACGGCGGGTTGCTACCGCTGACCGCGTAGCGGAAGCGCAGGTTTTCCAGCGACAAGCCGGAGTCCACCGGCGCGGCGGCGCTGGCCGCCTGCGCCTGGCGCTGCAAGGCCAGTATCCGGTCACGCGGATACTCCCAAGAAGCCGAGGCCATCCACGTCTTTTCCGTCGAAGCCAACTCCAGCAGGTACGTCCTGCGGTTGGTGGTAATGACGAGATTGGTCTTGAGGCCCGAGCGGATCGGCTTGACCAGCACATTGACGCGCAGGTCGGCACCGCTACCGCTCGACGTATCGCCCACGATCCAGCGCACGGTATCGCCAGCGGCCACCGTCACCAGTTCCTCGCCCGGCTGGAGCGAAATCACGGTCACGCGGCCCACGGCTGCATAGACTTGGTAGAGCGCGCCATCGGTGAACGGCCACACCTGAATCGCGTTGACGTATCCCTCGCGCGTGGGTGCGACGCGCGCCTCGGCATTGGCCCGTGAGACGCGCACCCTCTCGTCGGCTGGCTCCGGTGCAGGTTTGGCGTCCTCGGCTTCGGGCAACGGCTTCAACTGCGCCGGCATCGGCAGCACCTCGGGCACGGCCACCACCTCCACCGGCGCAGGCGGCTCGGGCAGCGGCTGGGCCTGCACCGGCTCATCGAGCGAGATGGTCGGCGGTGGCTTGCCCTGCGTGGCGCAGCCAGCCAGGGCAAGCAAGATCACCGGCAAGACGGATTTACGGAAAAGATCATTCATGGCTTGGCTCCTTCGGAAGAATCCAGTTCGCGGCTCCACGACAGGCCGTTGACGTAGATGCCCAGGGGGTTCTTGCGCAGGCGTTCTTCGGTGCGCGGCGGCTGGAGCACGATGGACACCACGGCCGTCCACCGCTCCAAGCCCGCCGCGGCGCCGTTGACGTAGCGGCGTTCCGTCCAGCGCACGTTGAAAGACGTGTCGCTGGCGCGCACGACGCTGGTGATCTGCACTGTCACCGACTCCTTGCCGATGCGCGCGAACGGGTCGTTGACCCGTGCGTAGTCGTTGAGCACGGCCGCGCCCTTGTCGGTCGTGTAGTCGTAGGCGTCCAGCCAGTTCTGGCGGACGACGATGGGGTCGATGGACAGTGAGCGCACCAGCGTCACGAAGCGCGCGATGTGGTGCGCGGTCTGCGCATCGTTCGGTCGGTACGGCGTGGCGGCTTCGCCCACGGCGCGTACCTGGCCCGCGTTGTCCACCTCCACCACGTAGGGCGTCACGATGGACTGCGCCGAGCGCCACACCAGGCCGCCAGCCATCAGCAGCGCGAGCGTCAGGCAGCCGAAGGCCATCAGGCGCCAGTTCTTCGCCTGCACGCGCGGCGAGCCGATACGGTCGTCCCACACTTGGCCGGCAACTTGGTACGGCGTGGCAGGCTGCGGCGTGTCGGCATAGCGCACCTGCGGTTTTCTGAATCGCATGGTCAGTTCTCCTTATGAATCGGAATCGCGCAGGCTCGGCCCCTGGCCGGAGCCGCCGCCATCGCCACCGCGCAGTGCGTGGGCGGTGGTGGTCGCGGCATGGGTGAGTTGCTGGCGGCGATGCAGGCGCTTGGCCCAAGCGGGCTGTTCCTGCGTCTGCGCGGTAGCGGTGCCGGATGCGGCCTCGCCTGCGGCACCCTGACCGGATGCCGCGCCCGCGCCGCCATCGGCAGCAGCGCCATTCCAGCCAGCGCGGAAGGGAGCGGCCATCCGCTGCCCGGCAGCGGAAGCACGGGATGCAGCGCCTCGCCCGGCTGCCTGCGCGCCGGTCTTGGCGACGTTGCCCAGGCCCGCCATCGCGCCCTTTGCGCCGCCGCCAGCGGCGGCGGAACCGGCCTGGAACGCCGACTTCGCACTGCTGGCCGCCGACGTGGCGGCGCGCGCACCGCTACCGGCCAGCTTGGCGGCAGCCGGGGCCATGCGCGCACCAGCAGCCACGGCGCCACCCACGCCCGTCGCGGCGGCGCCGATGGCGACGGCCGTGCCGGCAGCGCCGACAGCAGCACCGGCCATTGCGCCAGCGCCGAGCTGCGGCGCACCGGAGACGAGGCCCGTGGCAATGCCGGGGCCGAAGATCCCGAGCGCCAGCAAGGTGAGCGAGGCCAGCATGATGACCAGCGCGTGGTCGATAGACGGCTCGGCGGGATGGACTTGGAACTGAGCGAACAAGCCCGAGCCGATACCGACGATCACGGCCAGCACCAGAACCTTGACGCCGGAGGCCACCACGTTGCCCAAGACCTTTTCGGCGAGGAACGCGGTCTTGTTCCAGAGCGCGAATGGCACCAGCACGAATCCGGCGAGCGTGGTCAGCTTGAACTCGATCAGCGTGATGAACAGTTGGATCGCCAGCACGAAGAAGCACAAGACCACGACCAGCCACGCGAGGAACATCACCACGATGGGGTCGAGGTTCACGAACACTTCGGGAAAGCCCGCCATCTCGCCGATCTGCTCCAGAATCGGCGCCCCAGCGTCGATGCCGGTTTTCGCCAGCCGGCCCGGCTGCAAGAAGTTCTCCATCGTGATGGCCGAGCCGGTGGCGGTGATGCCCAATCCCGCAAACGAGCGGAACACGATGCTGGCCAGCCAGTTGAAGTTATTGATGATGTAGGCGAAGGCGCCGACGTAGAGCACCTTGCGCAGCAGCTTGGCGATCACGTCCTCGCCCTGGCCGGTGGCATGGCTCATGGCCCAATACAGGCCGGCGATCGTCATGTCGATGACGATCAGCGTGGCCGTGAGGAACGCCACTTCGCCCCGCAGCAGCCCGAAACCCGAGTCGATATAAGCGGCAAAGGTGTTGAGGAATTGGTCGATGATGGTCACGTCATTCATGGCGTGTCCTCCGGTTCGGCGGGAACGGCCGGCGCCATGCCATCGGCCGGTTCCTCGAAGCTCGGCGGGATCGGCGGCAGGTCGGCCAGCGTCTGGTATTCATCCGGCCCGGCCTGGCCGGAGAAGAAGCGCCGCCGGAAGGCTTCGGCGGCGGCACGGCAAGCGTCCTCGCCCGTGGCCTGCCGGTCGGCCGCGCATTGCGCGCGCAATGCCTTCAGCCGCACGGGATCGGCGGCCAGGGCATCGGCAAGGTGGTCGGCCGGCTGCTCGCCGCAAGCGGTCAGCAGCGCGACACACAGGACGAGGACGCATCGCATGGCGGCCTCCCGTCAGTTGCCGTAGAAGTTCACGGACTGCGGCGTGTACGGCGTGCCGTCGCCCAGGAAGCGCCGCCGCACCTCGCGGGCGCGCTCCGTGGCTGCCGCCTGCCGCGCCAGTTCCAGCGACGCCGCCCGGTCTTGCGTGATCTGGAGCCGCTGCGACTGGATCGACTGCTTGGCCTGCAAGGCCAGCAACTGATTCATGGCCTGCATCGCCTGCAACGCACCTTCGGCCGACTGGCTCTTGCCCACGAGGTCGGCCAGCACGCTTTCGTCTTCGCCCAGGTTCTGCGACACCTGCGCCTGCATCTGCATGGTGGTCTGCAAGCCGTTGAGCGTGTTACGCCAACGCTCCTGCGCGTCGCGGTACATCTGGTCGCCGCTGACGGTGGCGGCGTACTGTTCGGGATACAGGCGCGCGAACTCCCGATCCAGATTCGTCACGTCGTAGGCCAAGCCCCTGGCCTGGGCGATCAGCCGTTCGGTCGTCGCCAGATTGGCGCGCAACTGGTTCACCACGCTGGACGGCAGGCTGGCGAGGTTGCGCGCCTGGTTCATCAGCATCTGCGCTTCGTTCTGAAGCTGCTGGATCTGGTTGTTGATCTGCTCCAGCGTGCGGATCGCGGTCAGCGTGTTCTGCACGAGGTTCGTCGGATCGACCACGACCCATTGCGCATGGGCGGTGGCAGTGCAAAGCATGGCCGCGATGGCGGCGGCGATAAGGCGCTTCTTCATGGCAGGCTCTCCTGTGGGTGGTCAGCAAGGGAACCCGGCGCGCGGCCGGGGAACGAGGGCAGCAGGCCGGCCGCCCAATCGAGGCCGCGATGGCGCAGCCAGGCGCCCGCGAAGCCGGGCACGCCGGCGTCGGCCAGCACCGCGTCCATGTCGCGCTGGTCTTGCGGCGTGGAAGCGCCCGCAAACGCCAGAGCCGCCGGCCCCAGGTCGAGGTCGAACAGGCGGTTGCCGAGGCGGGATTGGTAGTAGTAGTCGCGCTTGGGCTGCGCGGTGGCGACGATCTCGATCTGCCGCCGGTTGAGGCCGAAGCCCTCGTAAATCGTGCGAATCTGCGGCTCGGTCGCCTGCGGGTTGGGCAAGAAAATGCGACTCGCGCAGCTCTCGACGATCGCGGGCGCGATGCTCGAATCCTTGATGTCGGCGAGGCTCTGCGTGGAGAAGATGACGCTGACGTTCTTTTTCCTGAGCGTCTTGAGCCATTGCCGGATACGCGCGGCAAATACCGGGTCATCGAGGAACAGCCACGCTTCATCGAGGATCAGCAGCGTGGGCGCCCCGTCGAAGCGTTCATCGAAACGCGCAAAGAGATAATGCAGCACGGCCATGACGGCGGCCTTGCTGTGCATCAGCTCCTCCATCTCGAAGCACTGCACGTCGGCCATGCCCAGCCGGTCGTGGTCGGCGTCCAGCAGCTTGCCGTGCGCGCCACCGAGCACATAGGGCGACAGCGCCTGCCGCAGCGTGTTCGATTGCAGCAGCACGGACAGTCCCGTCATCGTGCGCTGCTCCACCGGCGCACCGGCGAGACTTCCCAGCGCCGACCAGATAGCCGCCTTCTCGTCGGGGCCGACCGCCACGCCTTCATGCAGTAAGCGGCCTTCGATCCATTCGGCGGCCCAGGTGCGGTAGCCCTCACGGTCGATGCGCGTGAGCGGCTGGAAGGCGATTTCGCCATCCGTGCCCAGGTCGTAGTGTTCGCCGCCCAGGCCGAGGATCGCGGCCCGCATGGAGCGGCCCATGTCGAAGGCGAAGATGCGCGAGCCGCGATAGCGGCGAAATTGCATCGCCAGCGTGGCGAGCAAGACCGACTTGCCCATGCCAGTCGGTCCCGCGACCAGCGTGTGGCCCACGTCGCCGATGTGCATCACCAGCCGGAACGGCGTCGCGCCATCGGTGCGCGTGACGATCAGCGGCGGGCCGTCGAGGTGGTCGTTCTTCTCTGGCCCAGCCCATACCGCCGACACCGGCATCATGTGCGCCAAGTTCAGCGTCGAGACGATGGGCTGGCGCACGTTGGCGTAGGCGTTGCCGGGGAGCGAGGACAGCCAGGCATCCACGGCATTGAGCGTTTCAGGGATGGTGACGAAGCCCCGACCCTGGATGACGCGCTCCACCATGCGCAGCTTCTCGTCTGCGACGGCAGCGTCCTCGTCCATGACGGTGACGGTCGCCGTCAGATAGCCGAAGGCGACTTGATCGCCGCCCAGCTCCTGCAAGGCAGCGTCGGCATCGGCGGCCTTGTTGCTGGCGTCGGTATCGACCAGCGGGCTTTCCTGCTGGAAGATCGTTTCGCGCAGCAGCGCGATGACGTTCTTGCGCTTGGCGAACCACTGGCGGCGCAGGCGTCCCAACTCCCGTTCCGCCTCGGCTTTGTCGAGGCACAGGAAGCGCGTGCTCCAGCGGTAGGCAAAGCCGAGGCGATTGAGGTCGTCCAGAATCCCCGGCCAGGTCGAGGTCGGGAAACCCCGCACCGACACCACGCGCAGGTGCTGGTCGCCCAGCATGGGCGCCAGGCCACCGACCAGCGGCGAGTCTGTCAGCAGCGCGTCGATGTGGAACGGCACTTCGGGCACGCCCACGCGATAGCGCCGCGTCGAGATGGTCGCGTGCAGGTAGGTCAGCGTCTGCGCGTCATCGAGCCAGTCAATTTCCGGCATCACGCCGTCGAGCAGGTCAAAGACGCGATCCGTCTCCGCGACGAAGGCTTGCAGCCGCTCGCGCCAGCCCACGCCATTCGTCGGCGTGTTCTCGTAGAGCATCTTGGCTGCACGGGCGCGGGATTCTTCCGGCGGCAGGTAAAGCAGCGTCAGGTGATAGCCGCTCTCGAAGTGATTGCCCGATTCCTCGAAGGCGGCCCGGCGTTCTTCCTCCACCACCCACGAAAGCGGCTCGGGAAACTCCGAGTGCGGATAATCGGCCGCAGGCCGGCGCTCGGCTTCGATGAATAGCGCCCAGCCCGATCCCATGCGGCGCAGCGCGTTGTTCAACCGCGCCGACGTGGCGATCAGCTCGCCTTGCGTCGCGCTGTCGAGGTCAGGCCCGCGAAACCGGGCCGTGCGCTGGAAACTGCCGTCCTTGTTCAAGACGACGCCCGGCGCGACCAGCCCGGCCCAGGGCAGCCAGTCGGCAAGCAAGGCCGGGCGCTGGCGGTATTCGGCGAGGTTCAGCATCGCGGCGTCCTCCCCTCACACGTCCAGCAGCGGGCGGTGCTTGATGTGCCGGGCGAAGACCTGCATGAACTGCGGATCGACGCGCGCACCCCACACCGCCAGCGAATGGCCGACGATCCAGAGCACCACGCCGGGAATCCACAGTTGCAGGCCCAGCCCGACGGCGGCGGCCAGCGTGCCGTTGGCGATCGCCACAGTGCGCGGCGCACCGCCCAGCAGAATCGGCTCGGTCAGCGAGCGATGCAGCGGCACCTCGAAGCCGTCCGCGAAGGTGTCCGGGGCACTCATACGACGGCCCCGCCGGAGAAGCTGAAGAACGACAGAAAGAAGCTCGACGCCGCGAAGGCGATGGACAGGCCGAAGACGATCTGGATCAGCTTGCGGAATCCGCCGGACGTGTCGCCGAACGCGAGCGCGAGGCCCGTGGCGATGATGATGATGACCGCGACGATGCGCGCCACCGGCCCCTGGATGGATTCGAGGATGGATTGCAGCGGGCCTTCCCACGGCATCGAGGAACCGGCGGCCTGCGCGGTTCCGGCCAGGAACAACAGCAGCGCGGCCAGCAGCAGCCCTTGCCCCGCAGGGCGGGCCAGGCAGCGCAGCCGCGCAAGACGCAAAGCCGGATTTGCAGAAAAACGGAAAGCAGGAATGGTCATCTGCGTCATGGCAGTTCTCCAAGTGAGTGAGGGGATGGGGAAGTCGCCGCAGCGGGGGCGGCATCGGGACGTGGCGGCAGCTCGGGAAACGGCGTTTCCAGCGCGTCCGCCAATTGGTAGCCCACGCCGTCGAAGCCGACGACGCGGGCGATGCTCTCGATGCGGCGCTTGCGCCCGCGCCCGGCGATGTGGATCACCACGTTGACCGCCTCTGCGATCAGCGCACGCGGCGGGTTCACCGCCACTTCGAGAATCAGTTGCTCCAGGCGCAGCAGCGCGCCCAATGCGGAGCCGGCATGGATCGTGGCGATGCCGCCCGGATGGCCCGTGCCCCACACCTTGATGAGATCCAGCGCCTCGGCGCCGCGCACCTCGCCGACGACGACGCGATCCGGCCGCAGACGCATGGACGAGCGCACCAGTTCGGTCATCGACACCACGCCTGCGCGGGTGCGCAGGGGAACGTGGTCGCGGGCCGCGCATTGCAGTTCCACCGTGTCTTCGAGCACCAGCACGCGGTCGCCGGTGGCGGCGATTTCGGCCAGCAACGCATTGGCAAGCGTGGTCTTGCCACTGCTGGTGGCGCCGGCGATCAAGACGTTCTGCCGCTCGCGGACGGCGCGAACGAGAAAGCCCGCCTGCGCGCTGGTCATCATCCCGTCGATGACGTACCGCTCCAGCGGAATCACGCCGATGGCGCGCTTGCGCAGCGCGAAGGCCGGTCCCGGCGCGGCCGGCGGCAAGATGCCCTCGAAGCGTTCGCCCGTTTCGGGCAACTCGGCGGACAGCAGCGGCTGGCCGCGATGGACTTCCGCGCCGACGTGGGCGGCGACAAGGCGGATGATTCGCTCGCCGTCCGCCTCGGGCAGTTCCACGCCCATCGGCGCGCGTCCACTGGAAAGCCGATCCACCCAAAGGGTGCGATCAGGATTCAGCATCACCTCCACCACGTCCGGGTCTTCGAGCGCGGCGGCGATCAGCGGCCCCATCGCCGTGCGCAGCATCTGGATGCGGCGGTCGAGCGACGTGGCACTCATGGACTGCGGAACGGCGCTCATGACACACGCTCCTGCGCTTGCGCGGCTGCCGCCGCGTCCTCCATCCGCATCGGGTCGGGATGCAGCTCCTCCACCACGTCGCGCACCAGGCTTCGCCCGCGCAGCAGGTGGCGACCCAACTGTTCAACGAACTGCTCGAAGCGCGCTTTGCCCTGTGCGCGAGCGGCCTCTTGGTGCGCTTCGGGGACTGGCGTGCTGACCGTGAGGTAGTAGCGAATGAACAGCGCCAGCGTCTCGATCTGGATGTTCTGGTCGCGCTCCATGCGCTCGGCCTGGCGCGAGAGGCGATCCAGCCGCTTGGCGATGGCTGCCTCGCGCTGGTCGGCGGCATCGGGCGACAGCCACGATGCAAGCGCCGCCGCGACGATGGATGACTTGGACACGCCTTTCTTGGCGGCCAGCTCATCGAGCCGCTTGGCGTGCTCCGGCTGGATGAACAGGTTGAGGCGGTAGTGGCTCATAGCTCGATTCCGTCGTTGGGGTCGAGGGAAGCCAGCCGGGCCGTGCGCTGCATGGCTGGATCAAGCTGGCGCGGGAGGGGAAGCGGCAAATCGTCGTCGTCATCGAGCAGCCCGAGGTCGGCCGCGGGCGCAGCCAATTCGGGGTCGTAGGCGACGGTTTCGGATAGCTCGGGCTGGCGGCGCGGGCCGCCGTCGTCGGCCGTACCCAAGTTCTCCAGGCCATCGGCGGATGCCGTGGCTGGTGCGGCAGGCACGGCAGGAATCGCCAGCCCGCTCCAGGCGTCGGCGCGTGCCGGCGGCGCGTCGGCATACTGCCCGTCCGCCAGCGTGGGCGGCGGCAGCACGCGGCGCTTGAAATTGGCGTCCGCGTAGTAGCGCAGCTTCTTGGCCTTGATCGGTGCCACGCTGGACACCATCACCACGGCCTCGTCGGGTGGAAGCTGCATGACTTCGCCCGGCGTCAGCAGCGGGCGCGCGGTTTCCTGGCGCGACACCATCAGGTGGCCCAGCCACGGTGCGAGCCGGTGGCCCGCGTAGTTGCGCTGGGCGCGCAGCTCGGTGGCCGTGCCCAGCGTCTCGGAGATCCGTTTGGCGGTGCGCTCGTCGTTCGTGGCGAACGTCACGCGCACATGGCAGTTGTCGAGGATGGAGTGGTTTTGCCCATACGCCTTGTCGATCTGGTTGAGCGACTGCGCGATGAGAAAGCTGCGGATGCCGTAGCCCGCCATGAAGGCCAGCGCCGTCTCGAAGAAGTCCAGGCGCCCCAGCGCCGGGAACTCGTCAAGCATCAACAGCAGCTTGTGGCGGCGCTCGATGCCATCGGAGCCGTCGAGCGATTCGGTGAGGCGCCGCCCGATCTGGTTGAGGATCAAGCGAATGAGCGGCTTCGTCCGCGAAATGTCCGAAGGCGGCACCACAAGGTACAGCGACACCGGATGCTCGGCCGCGATCAGGTCGGCGATGCGCCAATCGCAGCGCGAGGTGACTTCGGCCACGGTCGGGTCGCGGTACAGGCCGAGGAACGACATGGCGGTGCTTAACACGCCCGAGCGTTCGTTGTCGCTCTTGTTGAGGACTTCACGCGCTGCCGATGCGACGACCGGATGCGGCCCATCGCCGAGGTGCGGCGTGGTCATCATCCGGTGCAAGGTCAGCTCGAACGGGCTGGCCGGGTCGGACAGGAAGTTGGCGACGCCGCGCAGCGTCTTGTCTTCGCCCGCGTAGAGCACATGCAGGATGGCCCCGACCAGCAGCGCGTGCGAGGTCTTTTCCCAATGGTTGCGCCGCTCCAGCGCGCCTTCGGGATCGACCAGAATGTCCGCGATGTTCTGCACGTCGCGCACTTCATGCGCGCCGCGCCGCACCTCCAGCAGAGGGTTGTAGGCCGCCGACTTCGCATCGGTCGGGTTGAACAGCAGGCAATGCGAAAAACGCGAACGCCAGCCTGCGGTGATCTGCCAGTTCTCGCCCTTGATGTCGTGGATGACGGCCGAAGCCGACCAGGACAACAGCGTCGGTACCACCAGGCCGACACCTTTGCCGCTGCGCGTGGGCGCAAAGGTCAGGACGTGTTCAGGCCCTTCATGGCGCAGGTACTGGCGATCGTGTTGGCCGAGGAAAACGCCGGCAGGCTGTGTGAGGCCAGCTTTGCGAATGTCGTCTGCATTCGCCCAGCGGGCCGAGCCGTAGGTCGTGACCAGGCGCGATTGCCGCGAGCGCCAGATCGACATACTGATGGCCACCAGCACGGCCACCAGGCCACTGCCGCCCGCGATGGCGCCGCCGATGTCAAAGACGCGCGGCGCGTAGGCATCGAAGAAGAACCACCACTCGAACAGCCGCCATGGGTGGTAGATCGGCGTGCCCCAAAAGTCGAACCAGGGCGAGCCAAGGCGTAGCTGATAGCCCAAGGCGGCGGCTGTCCATTGTGTGGCTGCCCACACGCCGGCGATCACGATGCCGAACACCACGGCGATCTGACCGAACAGCACGTTCGTCCCTTGCATGACCCTGCCTCCAGTCACGGCACATGGAGGTGCCGCAGCACTGAGAATCAAGGCGTGCGTGCAGGCCGGTCAAAGGCCGTTATGGCGGTGATTCAGGCCGAAAAGGTCAGATTTCTTGCAGGGGAGAAAGCAATACAAACGCCGCGGACACGAGCGCATTGCGGCGTGATGAGGTAACAGGGAGAACTTTGTCGCTGCGAAGCGTATGCAACGAGGCTACTTGGATTTCTGCTCCGGCCGATCACCGAAGAAGCGCCGTTTGGCGGCTTCGGCGGCGCGCACGCAGAGTTCGTCGCCGACCTTCGCGCGATCCTCTTTGCATTGGCGCTGGATCTCCTTGATGCGGTCGGGATGAGCCACTAGGAAATCCACGGTTTCCGAAGGTTGAGAGGGGCCGCATGCGCTCAGCGTAGCGGCCAGCATCAGCAGCACTACCTTGTTCATGGTTCCAGTCCTTTCATCGGATGGGTCAAGAATCATCGGCGGCCCCAAGATCATCTGCCGAATCAATGAAGGCCACTCGTTCAATAAACCGGGCCAGCATCTCGGATGGCTCCGCATCGCGGCGCAGCAGATAGGTCGTGAGCATTGGCGGTTTGCCCGCCAAGCGCCGGGCCACGACGCCTGGCTCGCGGCAGGAAGCTATGTGCGCCTCGCCCGCCAGACCCAAGGCCAGGCCGGCGGAAACCAGGGTCATCATTACGTCGAAGGTCGCCACGCGCTGCGCGATCAGTGGCTCCTGTTCGAGCTTACGTAGAAACCGATCGACCTGGCGCGCATGGCCCTCGCAGATAGCCGGATCGCCGAGCGCCAGCGGGTAGCGCAGCACTTCCTTCAGTGGAACCTGCTTGAAGGCGAGCACGGGATGGCGGGCAGGCACAGCCACCATCAATTCGTCTTCCCACGCGAGAGTAACCACAATGCCATCGCCCGCGTCTTCGGCCATTGAAAAACCCGCGTCGTACAGGTCATCGTGCAAGCCCTTGATCTGCTGGGCCAGCGGTACCTCGAACAGGCGAATCTCAACCTCGGGGTCTTCCTCGCGGCATTGCGCCAACAGCGCCGGCAGGCGCGACGGCGTGATGCCATCGGACAAGGCGATGCGCAATTGACCGTGAAAACCGTTGGTGACGGACTTGACGCTATCGCGGGCCTGTTCCAGTGCGGTAAAGACACGCGGAACGTGCTCCAGGAACAACCGTCCCGCGCGGGTCAATTGCGTGCGGCGAGTAGTGCGAACGAAAAGGTGTGCGCCAAGCTCTTCCTCCAGTTCTTTGATGGTGCGGGACAACGGTGACTGGTCAATGTGCAACCGCTCGGCCGCACGGGCGAAGTGGAGTTCTTCGGCCACGGCCAAGAAGCAGCGGAGATGACGCAGTTCCATGAGTCAACGCCGCTCCTGTGAAAACCAATTTTGCGAATTGATCACACTAAAATCCTCATTGGTATCCGGGGTCCTGTGGAGCAGGCTTGCCTTGGTGCGCGGCGGCTGCAAGCAAGCAGACCGCTCCGAGGGAGATTGCGACGTCAGCCAAATTGAAAGCTGGCCAATGTGCTCCCTGCCAATGGAAATCGAGGAAATCGACTACAGCCCCTCGCAACAGGCGGTCAACCGCGTTACCCAGCGCGCCCCCCAAGATCAGGCAATAACCAACGCCTTCCCATTTCGAGACTCCTTGACGCAACAGGCGGATCAGCCAGAGCGAGACTCCCAGCGCAAGCGCGGCAAAACCGAAGCGCGCCCAGCTACCAGCACCAGCCAGCAGGCTGAAAGCGGCACCGTTGTTCTTCAAATGGACGAGATTGAAGAAGGGGGTTACGGCAACTTGATCGCCATAACCGAAAAGGAGCAAGACGACAGCCTTTGCGACTTGATCGCCAAGTAGAACCGCAGCAGCCAAGCCGTACCAGATGCCGGCTGCTCGCAGACCCACCAACCTACCTGCGCCCAGCCGCATCGTCAGCAGCGAGCCGGCAAGCGCCAAGCTGCCGGAGGCGATGCCCCAGCCGGCCAGAACGTCGGCGGGAAAGTGCATGCCCGCAGCAATGCGCGACCAGCCGACCAGAACGACATAAGCAGCTAACGCCAATCGGTGGCGTATACCTGTCAGCGGCCACAACGCCCCGGCAACAAGTGCGGCGTAAGTGGAATGACCGCTCGGCAGGCTATAGTGCTCTTCCACTGTGCCAAGCACATGATCCATTTGGCCAAATACCGCTGCCGGCCGCGGAAAATCGAGCCAGAGTTTCAAGAGGGAGGCTATTGCAAACGCGATGCCGAAGCCGACCACGAATTGAAGAAGCTGCCGCCGAATCGCCAAGGCGCGTTCGGCTTCGGCCGTTGATCTTGACCATGCCCACAGTCCGAGCATCACCAGGGGCGCAGTCCAGTAGTTGCCTAGGAAGTTGCTGAAGATCCAGGCCAGCGGCATCAAAATCGGCGGCGTGGCCTCGTTGACGAGCTGAAACAGCGCGCTATTCAAGCCACCCCAATCGTAAAGAATGGCTTTCCAGTTCATCGGCGCAACAGCCTCAACCCGTTGCCGACCACCAGCAGGCTGGCCCCCATGTCGGCAAACACCGCCATCCACATCGTGGCTTGCCCGGTGAAAGTCAGGATCAGGAACACCGCCTTGATGCCCAGCGCGAGGGCGATGTTCTGCTTCAAAACGCTAGCTGTTGCACGGGACAGTCGCACGAACGTCGGCAGCTTGCGCAGGTCGTCATCCATCAACGCAACGTCGGCGGTTTCGATGGCCGTATCGGTTCCTGCCGCCCCCATTGCAAAGCCGATATCCGCACGCGCGAGCGCCGGCGCATCGTTGATGCCATCGCCCACCATGCCGGTTTTCCCGTCGGCCGACAGTTGCTCCACTTCGTGCAACTTGTCTTCGGGCAGCAGATTGCCCCGACTGCGGTCAATGCCGACCTGACTGGCAATGGCGGTGGCAGTGTGCGGGTTGTCACCGGTCAGCATGATGGCTTTGACGCCCAGGCGGTGCAGCTCGGCAATGGCCTGGCGGCTGCTGTCCTTCACGGTGTCAGCCACTGCGAACAGAGCCCGCACTCCGTCCTGACCGATCAGCATCACCACGGTCTTGCCTTCGGCTTCAAGCGCAGACACCCGGGATTCCAGATCTGGCGAACACATGCCCAGTTCCTCGACCAGGCGGTGGTTGCCCAGGTGATAGATCTGCCCGTTGATGTCGCCACGAACCCCGCGCCCCGGCAGCGCTGCGAAATCGGCTACATCACGCGGTGTCAACCCATCGTTGACTGCGGCACGGGCCACTGCCAAGGACACAGGGTGGTCCGAACGGGCGGCGAGGCTGGCGGCCAGCAATCTGGACGCATCAGGATCGGCGTTGCCCCAGGCTGCGAAATCAGTCTGCGCTGGCTTGCCATGCGTGATCGTGCCCGTTTTGTCCAGAGCCAGCCATTTGAGCTTGTGCCCCTCTTCTAGATAGACGCCACCCTTGATCAGGATGCCGTGCCGTGCGGCAGCAGCCAGACCGCTGACAATGCTCACCGGCGTGGAGATCACCAGAGCACAAGGACAAGCGATGACCAACAGAACCAGCGCCTTGTAGATCCCGTCCAGCCACGGCACGCCGAACACCAGCGGAGGTACAAGTGCCACGGCGAGGGCTATCGCGAATACGATAGGTGTGTACAGCCGCGCAAACTGATCGACGAAACGCTGCGTCGGCGCGCGGCTTCCCTGGGCCGCTTCAACAGCATGGATGATGCGGGCCAATGTCGATGCGCTGGCGGCAGCGGTGACACGGAATTCGAACGAACCCTCCCCATTGATCGTGCCTGCGAACACGGAATCGCCTTCAGCCTTGTCAACCGGAAGGCTCTCGCCAGTGATCGGGGCCTGGTTGATGGATGAGCGGCCTTCGACGATCAGGCCATCGAGGGCAATGCGCTCACCAGGTTTGACGCGAACACGGCTGCCCACGGGCACGGCGTTGGCGTCCACCGTAGCCCAACTGCCGTTCGCTTGTTGAACCAATGCGGTATCCGGCGCGAGGTCCATCAAGCCACGGATGGCATTGCGAGCCCGATCCAGGGACTTGGCCTCGATCACCTCGGCCAGTGCGAACAGCACCATCACCATAGCCGCCTCGGGCCAATGGCCTATGAGCATGGCGCCGGTGACCGCAATGGACATCAACGCATTCATGTTCAGGTTGCGGTTCCTGAGCGCAATCCAGCCCTTCTTGTAAGTCGTGAGGCCGCCAGTGAGGATGGCCACCAAGGCCAGCGCGACCACGACCCAGTGGTTGCCGCCGTTGAGCCAGTACACAACCTCGGCCAGCGTCGCGGTGACGCCTGACACTGCCAGCGGCCACCAGTTTGTGCGTGCAGGCGCTTGTGCCTCGGCTGCCGAAGGGGTTGAAGCCGTGCGCACCTCGGCGTCGAAGCCGAGCGATTTCAGGGCCGCAAGCACATTGGGAAGTGCGTCGGGTGTGTGCCCGACGTGCAGGCTGCGCTGGACGAGGTTGAACTCAAGATTCGCAACGCCCGGCACGCCGGCAAGCTTGCCGCGGATCAATGCCTCCTCGGTGGGGCAGTCCATCTGCTGGATGGACAACCAGGTACTTTGCTGAGCCGCCTTCTCATCCATCCGAACCGCTCGCATCCCGATAGCCGATAACGCGTCTTCGATAGGGCGCAGCGAGGCAAGCTGATGGCTGATTCCTAGTGTTCTCTGCACCAGATTGAATTCAAGGCTACTCACGCCCTGCACCTTCCCGAGTTTGTCGCGAATCAACGCTTCCTCGGTCGGGCAATCCATGTTCTCGATGCGGTAGCGCACCTGTGGCAACGCTGCTTCGACCGTGTCCGGTTTCGGGCTGGGCATCGCAACGGTGGAGCAGCCACATCCCTTGGAGCCACATTCACTCATGGCAACTCCTCTTGTGTAGATATGAGGTTGATGATTTAACACTCTATAGTTACTATAGAGTCAAGTCCTTTATCCCCAATCCGCACATGAACCTTCAGATCGGAGAACTTGCCAAGCGCACCGCCTGTCCGGTGGTGACGATCCGCTACTACGAGCGAGAGGGGCTGCTGCCGCAGGCTCGCCGCAGCCAAGGGAACTTCCGCTTGTATGGAGAGGCGCATGTGGAACGCTTGCAATTCATACTTCGCTGCCGCTCGCTGGACATGCCATTGAACGACGTGCGAGCTTTGCTGAGCTACCGGGATCGACCTGCGCAGGATTGCGGCGAAGTCAACCTGCTTTTGGATGAGCGCATCCGGGAGGTGAAATCACGGATTGATGCGCTGCGCGAACTGGAACACCAACTGGCCGACTTGCGCGATGCGTGCTCCGGCGCCAGACCTGCCGAGTCGTGCGGAATTCTGCAAGGGCTGTCGGGATGCGCGTGTGATGCGCAGGAAGCGACCGCTCCCGTCGAGTGACCAGTGGACCGGGCCGATAACGCCATAACAACAGGCCCCTACAGCTCCCTGATGATCTTCCGGGTGTGGCGGCACGCAAGAACAATGAATTATAATCATTCGCATTTGTGATGCGAACTTTCTGCCGGTAAGGCCCCCATGCAAGCCCTGCGCATACTCTCAGTCGTTCTGTTCTCTTGGTTCATGGCCGTCTCTGTCGCGCATGCCGATCCTCTGGCTACGCAAGACAAGGCCAAGCAAACCTGGCAATTGCTGGACTACCTGGCGGTCGATTACGGCGGCGCTGTGCGGGATGGCAAGGTTCAAAGTGCAAGCGAATACGAAGAAATGAAGGAGTTCGCCGCGACAGCGGGGCAGCAGATCGCCGCACTGCCGAGCACGCCGGCACTCCCCGAACTGAAGCGCCAGGCCACGGCACTGAGCGAACTCATCGCGGCCAAGGCCGACGCGAAGACAGTGGCCGACAGCGCCCATTCACTGGCGGCGGCACTGGTCAAGGCGTACCCGTTCCCGCTTTCCCCCTCCACGCCGCCGGATCTCGCACGCGCCAAGGTGCTGTTTGAAGCCAACTGCGCGGCATGCCACGGGGCGACTGGTCGGGGCGATGGCCCGCTCGGCGCAAAGCTGACCCCGCCGCCGATCGCGTTCACCGATCGCGACCGGGCACGCTCGCGCAGCGTGCTCGCGCTCTATCAAGTCATCTCTCAAGGCGTCGCTGGCACGTCGATGCCCAGTTTCGCCACGCTCTCGGACGAGGATCGGTGGGCATTGGCATTTTTCGCCGGAACGCTGTCGCACGACGACGCCATGCGCGCGCGCGGTGAACAATCCTGGGGCCGAGACGCCACCGCCAAAGCCGTCTTTCCCGACTTGGCAGCCGCTGCCACATTGACCGAGGCCACCTTGTCCGAACGGATGCCGCAAGACACGGCACGCGACCTGACCGCCTACGTCCGCAGCCATCCAGAAGTGACCGTCACCGCCAACGGCACGGGCGGGCTGGGCTTGGCTCGTGCACGGCTTCAGGAGAGCCTTGCTGCAGCGCGCGCAGGGGACCAGGCCAACGCGACGCGCTTGGGTTTGTCCGCCTACTTGGATGGTTTTGAACCACTGGAGCCGGCATTGCGCGCACGCAACCAGACGCTGCTCACCGAAGTGGAAAACGCCATGCTGGCCTACCGCGGCGCACTTGCCAGCGGCAAGCTGGAGCAAGCGGACGCTACAGCGCAGAAGCTGGACTACCTTTTTGCCCAAGTCGATACCGAACTGGGGGCGGACAAAGCCGAGCCACTGACCACCTTCATTGCCTCGATCACCATCCTGCTGCGCGAAGGCGTGGAAGCGCTGTTGATCGTCGTTGGCATGCTCGCTTTCCTGAAGAAGGCTGAGCGGCGCGATGTCCTGGCCTACGTCCACGGCGGCTGGATCGTGGCGCTGGCCTGCGGCGGCCTGACCTGGGCCGTGGCAACCTACTTCGTGAGCATCAGCGGTGCCAGTCGGGAGGTGACCGAAGGGGTGTCGTCACTCTTCGCTGCCATTGTTCTGTTGAGTGTCGGCCTCTGGATGCACCAGAAGAGCACCGCCGGCAAATGGCAGGCATATCTGAAGGAAAAACTCTCCGCAGCCATGACGCGCCGCTCGGCATGGGCATTGTTCGCGCTGTCGTTCATCGCCGTCTACCGCGAGGTTTTCGAGACGGTGCTCTTCTACTCGGCCCTGGCCGGTGACGGCAACAACGGTGCATTGCTCGGTGGACTGCTGAGCGGGATGGCCGCCCTCGCCATCCTCGCATGGCTCATGCTGCGCACCAGCGCCCGCATGCCGATTGGCAAGTTCTTCAGCCTCAGCTCGATTCTGGTGGCTGTCCTCGCGGTCGTGCTCGCGGGCAAGGGAGTCGCGGGTCTTCAAGAAGCCGGTTGGCTGAGCGCCAGTCCGATCCATTGGCCACGCATCGAAGTGCTTGGAATCTATCCGTCGGCAGAGACCACCATAGCGCAAGCCGTGATCCTCATCATTGCATTGGCCGGTTTTGCGCTGAATGCCCAGACTGCTCGCCGGTCGCAGACGGCGTGATGCTCGGTGCTCCTGAATCGTAGGGCTCGAAACCATCGCACTGATTATCCCAAGGATGCTCCGCGTTGACGCCCAACTTCCCATGACGCAATTCCGCTACGCACCGTCACGGCGAGCTGCTGCCCCAGCCGCTGCTCGATCACAGGCTTCCACGGAACCAGACTGAATCCCATGCCGTCATCGAGCATCGCGTAACGGCCGCTGGCGAGCATGACACTGCGGCGGTAGATGCCAGCCACGCGCTGGCCATCGGCCACCGGCCGATGCTCCAGCCCGGATTCGGCGGCAATGTTCTTGGCAACCTGCGCCAGTTCCCGATTGCGCAGTGCGCCCAGCAGGTTCCGGGCGAGGATCACGCGCTGCCCGCGCCGCTCTGCCAGTCCCTGTTCGGCCAGGAAGTCGGCGCGCTGCTGCATCGCCTGCTTGGCCTCGCCGCCAAAGCCCAGGTCGCCCAGCCCCGAGCCGCCGCCGATCAACTGCTGGTCGAGCCAGGTGGCCCCGATCGCGCGGGCCTGCCGCTCGATGGGCAGGTGCGATTTCAGCTCTACCGCCACGCCGCCCAGGCGCTGCGCATCGTAGCGACGGCCCTGCTCGGGCAGGTCGTCCGGCACCTTCCACAGCCCTTCGGCCACGCGCTCCACGATGCCGGCTCGGCGCAGGGCTTCGAGCCGGCGGACATGGGCGGCGACGACTTCCTGCGGATCGCGGCCCGGCACGGCCTGGCCCTGCGCGATGGCGAGGTGGTGGTCGGTGCGGTACAGGCCATCGCTCGCCAGCGCGGCGATGTTCTTGTCGGCTGCGCGCACGTCGGCAGATCCCTTCACCTCCACCACGGCGCCGGTTGGATAGTTCGCCAGTTCGTCGCGGGCGTTGAGCGCAACATAGTGGGCCTTGCCGTCCACCCCGTCGATGACCAGATAGCCCCGGTCGCGCAGCTCGTCGGCCAGCCCCTTCGCGGCCACGCGGCCGAGGATGGTTCGGCCATCGTCTCCCGGCTCGAACACCGCCAACTCGCGCGGCTCGCCGCGCATGGCCCGCTGCATGGTGCGGATGATGTCGCCGCGCTCGCCCAGGGCGCGCAGGGTCTTTTCCGCGTCGGCATGGACGGCCCAGGTGCCGGGCTGCATCTCGTCGGCCAGGCCCAGGCGCTGCAAGCGTTGCAGGCGGCCGATCAGCAGCAGGCGCTGGCGTTGCAGCCGGGGTTCGTTGAAGCGTTCGATCTGCACCCGACCATCCTCGCCGGCCTCGCGCTGCAACGTGCGGTCGAGGCTCGTCCACCGCTCCTGCTCCACCTCGCGCTGCAAGGTCTGCTGGATTTCCAGTTCGGTGCGCGGCCCCAGCCATTCGGTCGCCAGTTCGGCGGCGCGATGGCGGAAGCCATCGGCGATGTAGTCGCCAGCGATGATGAGGTCTTTGCCGATGTCGTCGCGCCCGCGCACGACGATGTGCGTGTGCGGGTTGTCGGTGTTCCAGTGGTTGACGGCTACCCAATCGAGGCCCGTGCCCAGGTCGGCTTCCATGCGGCCCATCAGGTGCCGCGTGTAGGTGCGCAGGTCTTCCAACTCCGCGCCATCCTCGGGCGAGAGGATGAAGCGGAAATGGTGCCGATCGTCGGCGCAGCGTTCCTTGAAGGCGTCGAGGTCGGCGGCATCGGTCTGCGGCCCGTAGGCTTGGCCCGGCTCGCCATCGAGGCCCACACCGTCGCGCTCGATGTAACGCAGGTGCTTGGCGAGCGACTGCGCGCTGGCTTGGCGCTGGTTGACCAGCAGCGTCTTGATGGTCACGCGCCGCGACATGGGCGTCAGCTTCGCGCCGGCGAAGCGCGCCGCCGTGTGGCCGCGCCCTAGGCGCGAGCCGGGCCGCTGGCCGGTGCCCCTCCCGGTGCCGCCAGCCGTCCCAGGAGAGCGCACCGAGGACTTGCCGCTGCTGGCCTTGCCTGCCTGCTTGAGCACCTTGGAGACGAAGCCCTGGCCCCGGTTCTTCGGGGCGCTGGGGCGGATGCGGAAATCGTCGTCGCGGCGGTCGGTCATGGCTGCGCTCCCTGCAAGCTCTGGCGTGTCCGGTCGTGCGATGCACGCGGACATGCCTGCATCGGCGCGGGCTTCGCGCCACAAGCGGCACGGCGGCGAAGCCGCGTCGTGCTGCGCCAACCCCACGTGCAGACTGGCTTTCGACGCGGCCCGGTGCCGCGTCCTTTTGTCTTGCCTTCCGCCTTTGCCCCTCGCTGACGCTCCGGGCAGCGGCGGCCCCGCGGCGCTGCTGCGCGAGCAGCCAGCGCGCCGGCGAACGCGGGCACGGCCGCAGGCCGGGCGCGTTCGAGGCAAGACGCCTGCACGTTGGACGGCTGCGCCGAAGGCAGCGCGAAGTGCGGTGCGAATGCGCCCGCGCTGCACGCGCGACGACACGGCGGCAGCAGCCGGAACGACATGCCCGATGGCACGATGAGAGGCACGGCGACGTGCAGCGAATCGGCGGCCATCATGGGCGTGTCTCCATCCACACCGGATGCGCGACGCCGATCACGGCGGACGCGCTGACCGGGCCGAAATAGCGGCTGTCGAACGAGGCCGGATTCGTCACGCTCAACAGGAACAGCTCGCCCGGTTCGAGGCGGCGGCAAAGCAGCAAGGATGGCAGCGGCCGGCCCAGCCGGTCGGCAGGCAGCGCGGCGGCCACCGGCACGCCGTCGATGCGTACCTGCCCGGCGACGATGCAAACGTGTTGCGGCGCGACCGCGCCTACACGTTTGAGCAACGGCACGCGGGCCGGCAGGTAGCCGCGCTGCGCAGCGAGCGCGGCAGCGTCGGCAGGCAATCGGGTCAGGACGATGCTGTCCACGGACAAAGGACGTGGCAGCGAGGCCGCCCGATGGTCGAGCGGCTGCACGCGATACCAGCCGACCGCCACGCTGTCGGACGGGTTGTAGATCAGGCGCGGCAGCGGCTGCACGAACGCCGCCCAGGCCAAAGCAGCGAGGCCGGCGGCGGTGAAGCCCGCCAGCACGATGCGAGCGCGCAGGCGCGAGCGAGGATGCGGCGCGGGGCCGGTCGTGGAAATCGCGGTCATGGGAATGTTCTCCCGGCCAGCCAGGCGGCGTGCCGTTCTGCGGTGTATTCGGGCAGCGGCAGGCGCGCCGCGAGCCGGTTGGCGAGCGTGCGCCAATACGCGGGCGACACGTCGATGGCGGCGATGCTCTGTGCGTCGATGCCGTCGATGCGTTTCAGCACGGCACGCACCGCGTTTTCGCCTTCGGCGTGCAGCAGCAGGCGTGCGCCCGGCTGCACGCCGGGGATGCGCTGCGCCGCGTCGAGCGGCGTGCAAGCCTGCATCACCATGAGCTGCCAGCGGATCGTGCCGTAGTCGTTGGCCTCCCACCGGATGCGGCACAACATGGCACCCGGCAGGAACACGGCGCAGCGCCGCCAGCGGTTGAGCTGGTGCGTGCGCGCAGGTTCGCCGAAGCGCAGGTAGAGCTTGAAGCGTGGTTCGATGTAGGCCAGCGCCACGCGCGTCAGCGGCGCGCTGGCAGGATGGCCGGAAGGTGCTGCGAGCGCAGCCGTGGCCGCGCCAGCGGCAGGCGAAGCGGATGCGGTCATGGGGTGTTCTCCCTGCGGTGCTCTGGAAACTCCCGCTCCAGCAGGCCGCGCAGCAGGTCGGCCACGGTCACGCCCTGCGTGAAAGCCGAAACCTTGATGCGCGCCCGCATCGCGGGCGTGATGTCGAGGGTCAGGCGAGCCGTGTAGAGGTCGCCCTTGCCAAGTGCATCGGCATCGCCCTGGCGAATCCACGCCTCGGCGTGCGGATTCGCAGGTGGACGCGCGCCGATGCCGACGCGCTTTGCGCGAGGTGGCGGCTTCGCTGTCATGTCGGCCACCGCAGCAGTTCGTCCACCAGCGCGGTGATTTCGCGCGCGGCGGCGCTGTCCGGCGCCGTCTCGCGTGCAAGCCGGCCTGCGGCCACGCTGTCAGCGAACACGATGCGCTGATGCACTTCCGCGCGCAGCGCAGGAAGCGGTTGGTCGGCCAGCGCCTGGCGCGCTTCGCGCCCGATCACGGTGGTACTGACGCGCCGATTGATGACGAAGGCCGCGCGCAGCGCAGGCCGAAACACTTGCGCTTCGCGGATCAGCGCCACCATCTCGGCGCTGGCCCACAGGTCGTAGGGGCTGGGCTGCACGGGGATCAGCACGCGCTCGGCCGCCAGCAGCGCGGAGCGCGCCAGTGCCGCGATGCGTGGCGGGCCGTCGATGATGACGTGATCGGCCCGCCTGGCGAGTTCTGGCGCCTCTTGGTGCAGCGTTTCGCGTGCAAGGCCCACGGCGCTGAACAGCCGTGGCAAGCCTTGCTGGCTTCTGCGCTGTGTCCAGTCCAGCGATGAACCCTGCGGGTCGGCGTCCAGCAGGACGACGTGCTGGCCGCGCATCGCCAGCTCGCCGGCGATGTGCGTGGCGAGCGTGGTCTTGCCCACGCCGCCTTTCTGGTTGAGCAGAGCGACGATCATGGCGCGGCCCTCCGTGTTGGAAAGCCGGGCTTTTGCTGCTGCGCTTGTGGCCGCGTGGTGGTTGTCCACCGCTGCGGCGCTTCCCTACTAAAAGTTAGAGAAATTAAGTTAGGGAAGTTAGAGGCCGCGCAAACCCAATGCTGGCGCGGGTTTGCGGACGATCGGCACGCCTGATAGCACGATAGTCCCACGCCTGATAGCACGATACCCCGCACGCCTGATAGCACGACACCATTCACAGGTTTTCCCGAAGTTATCCCCGTGCCGTCTGCGGCACGGGCCGGAACGTCAGCAGCTCCATGCCGTTGTCGGGCATCCGCTCGATGCCCAGGACGTAACCGGGCAGCGACTGCCGCGCGACGAGCGCGCGCAGATCGCAGGCGAAGTCGTAGGGCTTCGCGGTGCTGCCGGACTTCTGGTGCAGATAGCGAAAGTCGAACTGCCAGCCGTATGCCTGCTTGCCGCCGTGCTTGCGCACCAGGCGGTACAGCCACCGCTCGATGCCGCCGGTGAGCCGGAAATACGCCGGGTCGATGGTCAGCACCAGGGCGGCGTCGAGCACGCCTGCAAAGAACCAGTCCGGCAGGATCAGCTCGATGCCCAGCGGCGTGCCGCGGGGATCGGCCAGTTCTTTCCATTCGTTGATCCACGAGAAGCGGTGCAGGCGCCGCCCGGTCGTCTCGCGGATGGACGTGGCCACCGTGGTCGATTGCAGGCGATCCAGCGCGGCCTTGAGGCGCTGGTAGTCGCGCAGCGACTTGCCGCGCCCGATGAAGCGCAGGATCTCGTAGGGCGTCGCGCGCATCAGCCGCGACGGCCGCAGGCCCGCGTCCTTCGCTTCCACGATCTGCGAGGCCGCCCATATCAGCACGTCCGCATCCCAAATCGTGGCGATGCCGTGCTCCTGCGTGCCCTCTACGCGGATCGTCACGTTGCCCGCACGGAAGTCGATGGGCTTGACCCGCTTGGACTTGCCGAGCGAGAAGAACGGATAGGCCATCAAATCCTGGCTGTCGCGCGGCGCCATGTCGCCGGGCAAGGCGCGGAACAGGTCGAGCTGTTCGCGCTCCTGCAACGGCCGCTGCCGGGACGGCAGCGCGGTGCTGGACATGGCGATGGCCTGCCGCGCGCCGCCGATCAGCGCGCACGGCTGTCGGCCGAGTGGTGCTCGGCGTATTCGGGATCGGAAGTCGTCTCGAAACTGCGGTCGGCGGCCCAGGCATCGAGGTCGGCCACGGCGTACATGACGCGCCGCCCGAACTTGCGAAAGCGCGGGCCGCCGCCAATTACGCGCTGCTTTTCCAGCGTGCGCGGCGACAGGCGCAGGTATTCGGCGGCTTCGTCGTTGGTGAGATAGCGTTGGGGCTGCGCGGCAGTGGTCGAGACAGTGGCGGCAGGCCGCAAGGGAGCGGGACGCATGGTGTGAACCTCCATCGGTTGAAAGCGCCCGGCCACACAGCGCGACCGGATGGAGGCAGTCTCAGAAAACGCGGCCCTTCTACTCAGGGTCGTTTTGCGTCCACATCAAAACGACCCTTCTCAAGCGGCGGAAGCTGTGCTAGGTGGCGATAGCCGCCGCGCATCAGCGCATCGCCGCGCCGCACCAGGCGGCGCACCTTCGAGCGCAGGCCGCCGTCGCTGTACCAGTCGGCCACGGCGTCGGCACCGAACAGTCCTTCGCCCACATCGCGCAAGGACGCACCCGCGAGGGTCGCGTCGAGCGCCTGCAAGGTGTGCAGTTCCAGCAGCGCGGAAGGTGTTGGCCTGGGCGTGGTGGCAGCGAAGGTCGCCCCGCGTGCATGACCGCGCACAGGGGCGGCAGTGCCGCTCCGTTGGGCATAGGCCACGGCCATGCCGTCTTCCAGGCCGGGCGCCAGCGCAAAGCGCAGGCAATGGCCTGGGCTGCGCGCGATCAGCGCCAGCTTCTTGCCGTCGTGGAACAGTTGCTTGTGGCCGGGGATGCGCCAGAACGCGAAGGCGGTGGCATCCTGCGGCGGATCAGCGTCGGGGTAGAGCTGCACCACGGCAGCATGACCAGGCAGCCAAGCTGGATGCGCGTCACGCGCATCCAGTGCCGGGTCTTCCAGCAGACGCAAACCCCAGCGATGCGCTGCATCAGGCCGGCGATGACGGCGTAGCCAGTCGAGCCGGTAGTCGGGATGCCTGCGCAGGTACTCCCAAGCGAGCGCGAGCGCATCCAGCCAAAAGACATACAGGTATGCGGCAGTGGGATACCAATGCGCGAGGTGATGAGGATTGACCATGACGCCTCCTCCTGCGAACAGGACTCGCCGCCACGGAAGAACTACGCGCTACATCGCCCTCGTCGGAACGTCATGGGTTAAAAAGGCGGATGGGGCTGTCAAGACCGATTGGCTCCGATGTGTTGCGGTATTCGTCTCAATGCTGCGGCGGCAGCGCCACGACCGGGGACACTGCACAAGCCAGCCTGCCGCAATCCGCGCCAAGCATCCTGTCTATTTGGGTCAGACTGGTGGGGCTACGCCGCAAGAATCTCGATTGAGACTTACCCGGTATGACACCAGACTGAAAAAGTCACAGTAGGCCGTATTCAGTCCGGGATCGCTCCGTCGCGCTCGGCCAGCCGGGTGTACTCCGACAGCGTGCGGGTGGGGCGGAAATAGAGGTCGCGCATCACGGGCTGCCGGCGCGGCCCGACGATGCCGGCCAGCTCAGACAGCTTGACGGTTCCTTGCGCCGGCATTCCGATTCCCAGGTCGATGAGGCCCCAGGCGGTGTCGCCATCGGCGGGATCGAGTGCGGCCAGCAGCCAGGTCACATGCGCGTCCGGCGTGAACAGCCGCACCACGGGCACCGGGTCGATGGCCTGGCCAGCGGCACGAGCCTCGCCGTTGGCGAGCAGTTGCGCGCGCTCCGGGACGGTGGCGAGTGGCTGGGGCATGGTCGGCAATCCCACAAATCCAATGATGCACGGATGCGGTTTCACGTTGAAGCGCAGAACCGCCAAACCGGATTTACGCCTTCGTGCGCAAGCACGGATGCGCTTGCGTGGCTTTGCTGGAACCCGCCGATGCGGATTTCCGTAAAGGCACAAAAACGTAGAACACCAAATGAACACTATAGATTGTAGTCCTATAGGGCGCAATGGGCTGTCATCTTGGTTTTTCGAGGGAAACCATAGGTGGCGGCAGGGAACTCATTGGCGAAGGCGTTGAAGACAGTTAGAAAGGCGCGTGGCTTGAGCCAGGAAGCCTTCTCTGACGTGTCCAGTCGCACCTATATGAGCACCCTCGAACGCGACCTGAAAAGCCCGACCCTGCATAAGCTGGCCGAGTTGTGCGAGGTGATGGAGATCCACCCGCTCACGCTGCTGACGCTGGCCTACGCGGGCGACAGCCCGCACAAGGCCGACGAGCTGCTGGCGCAGGTGCGCCAGGAGCTGGAGGCGGTGTTGAAGGAACGCGATGCGGCAAAGCCGCGCGCGTGACGCGGTGATGTGCTGCGAACAGCAGCACAGCGCCCCGCCGCGGTGGGCGGGGCGCTGCGGCGGTCACGCCGCCTGGGGCTTGCTGCGCGACCAGATCAGGTCGTGCGTGCCGTCCTCGCCTTCGATCAGGCGGGCATAGACCGGCGCCGGGAACGAAGGATCGTCGAGGGTCACGGACTTGTATTCCCGTCCGGCTTCGCTGGTCTTGTTCCACGCCGCGCCGATGTCGTGGCCGGCGGCCTGGAGGCGAAAGTCGGGGGCGTTCTCGCTGTTGCCCTTGTCGTTGGGAACCAGCTTGACCTTGACGTTGAGCGTCAGGGTGCGCAGCGTGCCGGTGAAGCCGTCTTTGTCTGCGGTGAAGGTACCGATGTTGGCCATGATGTTTTCTCCTTTCGGTTGAACAAGGTTCGCGCCCATCGCGTCCTTGTTGTGATCCGACCGGCGGGGGACGGGCTGGCTGCACCGCTTGCGGTCGAAACGCAGTGGAGAGCCGGGAGGCGAAAAGAATTTGCTGCGCGAGGAAGCCGCGCAGCGGCGGGGAAATTGTTTTCGCCGGACGGTTGCAGCCATGAAGCCCGAGGCGCAGCCGTGCCACCGCCAGGATTCACAACGAGACAAGGACGCCTTGGGCCGAACCGCTCCGAAAGGAGATGGGGCCGACTCGGCATCCCCGCCCGAAGGCTTCTCCGGCTCGCCCGCTGACGCGGGCCAGGTCAACCATCCGACGACAAGTGAGAACGTCCCCGCCGCACCTTGCGGCGCCGGTCTTGAGGCGTGGCGTGGAAGCTCCATAGCGATGCCGGGCGGGTTGTCCGTGAACCGTCCTTCGTGACGTGATGGGCAGGAACCGCCAGCGTTGAGGACGGCACGCACCTGCACAACCTGCCGCAGCGAGCGCCAGCGTGTTCGCCAGCGCCCCGTCCATTGCGGCGGGGCGCTGGCCGGGCCGATCCGGCGCAGCCGGTTCGGCTGCATCGAGGGGCGCCAAGCATCGCGCGGCGGGGATAGCCCGCGGGGCTTTCCCCTGGAGGCAAGCGCAGCGCGCAGCGCCGCAGGCGCGAAGGCGTGAGGGATTGAAGCCGAATGGCCGTGACAGCGAAGTCGGCACGGGGCGCAGCCCGAAAGCCCGGCGGCGCTGTGCGCCGACACGCCCAGGCCGTTCCAGATTTCCAAACAGGAAACGCGGACATGCCTCTGATGAAATGGGCGCGGCCTACGCTGCGGGCTATGCACTCGGCAAGCCGAAAACTGCTGGTGATTCCTGCGCACTGCGGGCGCTTCGGCTTGCAGTCCCATGCGGGCCTGCTATTGCCGGGCGGGAAGCCCGGTCACGTCAACGCCGCCGCCTGAACTTCCGTGATGGCGGCGGCGTTCCGACTCGGCTGTGAACGCGGTTACTCCTTCGTCTCGATGAGCCACCACACGGCACGCGGCAAGGCGCGGCCCGTGATGGGGTGAATGTCAGTGAGGTCGGCGAGGGCCGACCAGCCCGAGCGCGGGCGGTAGCCGCGCACGTCGCCGTCGCCGTGCCAGCGGCGGACGCGCACCGTGCCGGGGGCGTAGATCGCCGCCATGCGCGGGCGGCTGGTGGTGGTGCGGGTCATGGGGGCTTCTCCTTGCAGCGAAGCGCCCCGGTCGAGGCCGGGGCGCTTGCCTTCGGCGCGGGTCAAGCGGCCAGCGCCTCTGCGGGTTCATCCGCCATTGCCTCGGCATCCTCCGGGGCGTCCTGCGCCTGCGTTTCCGCCGGCGCAGCTTCCGGGCCTTCGGCCTTGAAGATGGCGGGCATCCAGCCCGTGCCATCGGCCAGCCGTTCGGCTTCGCTGGCAATGTCGGCCTTCTTCAACTTCGCCAGTCGGGTGACGGATTCCGGTGCAAACGCGGCCACGGCATCCAGAATCACGGCCTTGGAAATGTGCTTGAAGTAGCCTTCTGCGGTCGGCTTCCACCATGCGGCCATGTCGAGGCCCACGGCCTGCGCCAGTTCCTCGCCGGGTTGCTGCACCGTGGCGCGAGGCGTCACCACGTCCACCGTGGAAGCCACGCACACGGCCAGCAGCCGCACCAGTTCGTCTTGCGATTTCGCCAGCAGCACGGCGAACAGTTCGGCGCTGTCCTCCGGCAAGGCTTCACCGGCCACCTGTTGCAGTTCGCGCAGCGCCACGGCGGCGGGCGATTCCGGCCAGTCCGGGGCCATGCCTTCCAGTCGGTCTTGCGTCGTGAGGCGCACGCCGAGCGGCAGGCCATCGCCGTAGGCGTCGGGCTGCAAGACGGTCTGCACCATGCCATGCACCAGCGCGGCCAGCGCGACGTGCGGATGCCGTGCGACTTCGATTTGCAGCGCCGCCGTGCGGTGGGCGCTCAACCGCTGCGCCAGCCGGTCGGACAGGCTCGCGGCCTTGGGCGCGTCGTCGGCGTCCTCGTGCTCGTCGTTGGCGGCTTCGCCTTCGGCACTGCCGAAACCGCGCCGCAGCTTTTCCAGCGTGCGCAGCGCCTTGGCCTCGGCTTCGCGCAGCAGGCCGCGATGAATGACGGCCTCGCCGTTGCGGTCGATGGTGACGATGGCACCGGCCACCTCGCGCACCTCGGGGGCATAGCCCTGCAAGGCATCCTCCGCGTCTTGCAGTTCCCCGACCACCTGATCGCGCCGCTGTTCCAGCTTCTCGGCCTTGGCCTCGTCCTCGGCGTCGCAGGCATCTTCCAGTTCGGCGTCGATCTTTTCGAGGCGGTTTTTCAGCGAGGCGATGCGGCGGGCCTCGCGGGTGGTCGGCTCGCGGCGGTGGCGCGGGGCGTTCTGGAACGCCTGCCGTTCCTCGTAGGCCAGATGCGGCACGGCCTCCACCCATGCCCAGCCCTCGGCGCGCACGTCCTCGGCCAGCGTTTCCAGCTTGTCGCGCACCAGCGTTTCCAGCACTCCGGTATCGGTGAGGTAGGTTCCGGCATCACCTTCGGCGAACAGGTCGCGGCGGACGCCGCCGCCTGCCTTCCGGTAGGTGTCCAGCCCGACGAAGCGCACCAGCGCGTGCGTGGCGTTGATTTCGCGCTCGGTCAGGCGCTCGCGCAGCTTGGACGGGCTGCGCTGCCATTCCGGCGCAGCATAGAACGCGGCTACCTGCGCGGCGTGGTCGTCGGTGATGGTCAAGGCCATCAACTGTTCCAGCGTCACGCCACCGGCCCGGTAATCGGCCATCAGGCGCGGCGAGACGTTCGCCAGCTTCAAGCGGCGCTGCACCACCAGCGGGGACACCCCGAAGTCGGCGGCAATGTCCTCGATGGGTCGGCCTTCCTTGACCAGCGCGGCAAAGGCCGCGAACTGGTCGGCGGGGTGCATGTTCTCGCGCTGCACGTTCTCGGCGAGGCTGACGGTGCGGGCCGAGGCATCGGGCACCTGTAGGCACGGCACTTCGTAGTCGGTGGGGATGCGCTTCTTCTTCGCCAGCAGCTTCAAGGCGGTCAGGCGGCGGTCGCCTGCCACCACCTCGTAAGCCTCGCCATCTGCGGAAAGGATGACGATCAGGTTTTGCAGCAGGCCGATGCGGGCAATGCTCGCGGCCAGTTCGGGGATGGACTGGCGCGGGGTCGTGCGGACGTTGCGCTTGGAGCGGCGCGGCAGCAACTGCGAGAGGGGAACCAAGATCAGGTTCTTGGTCGGGTCGGCCACTTCCAGCGGTGCAGCGGCTTCGATGGCGACGGCTTCGGTTTTGAGTACGGCGTTCATGGTGATTTCTCCTAGCGGTTGGGATGCAGCAGCGAGAGAAGCGGCAAGGGCTGCTGCCTGCCCCTGCCGCGTGGGGATTCAGGCTTTCAACTGGCGCAGGCCATCGGCCAGCAGCCACAGGGCGCGATTCAGGCGCACGCTTTGGTCGATGCCCTGCACGGGCCGGGTGGTCTGGCGGCGGCCATTCGCGGCGCGGGCGGACAGGCCGCCTTTGGTCAAGTTCTCCTGCGTGCGGTTGAATACGCTCCACAGGTCGCGGCGGTCGTCGTCATGGCGGCGCGGCATCAGGATTTGCGATTCCGTGATGGGCGCGGGCTTGTCCTCGTCGTACTTCAACGCCAGCGCAGCGCGGGCGAACACTTCCGATTCCCCGGCGTCGAGCGTGATGGCGCGCATAGCATCGCGGGATTCCTGCGCCCGGTCGAAGCCGTGCAGGACTTCGTAAGCGCCTTCGATGACGTGTCCGGCTACGTCGCCCTTGTGCGGCACGCGCACGTCGGCCACGGTGTCGCCGCAGACAAGCCCATTGCTGCAAACGAAGCGGAACATCCCGGCCAGCATCTGATAGCTGCTGGTGCCGTCATGGGAGTTCAGCAGGATGATTTCGTTGGCCTCGCGGCCGTTGATCTGGCTGGCGTGGCGCAGCCGGATCATGTGCTTGGTGTAGTCGCGGCGGTCGTCGTGGCGCACGCGGGTCTGCGTCACCATGAAAGGCTCGAAGCCTTCCCCGCGCAGTTCTTGCAACACCGTGGCAGTGGGGATGTAGCTGTACCGCTCGGAGCGGCTTTCGTGCGGGGCGTCCGCGAAGATGGACGGGGCCACGGCCCGGATTTGGTCGTCGGACAAGGGGCGTTCCGAACGCAGCATCGGGGAACGGGAAGCGAAGCGGGATGCGAGTTGCATGGCATTTCTCCTGACAAAGAAAAAAGGTTTGCTGTTCACCGCACACCGGATTCCTAGATTCGGAGCCCAGCCTTTCGGCTGTTTGGTGCGGTCGGCACGAGGAACCCGGTTGGCCCTGTTGCCACCGTCTTTCCTGAGTTCATCGCCCGCGACGGTCAGGAGCGCGCGAACGAGGGCCGTCAAGGAGGCAAGCGCAGGGTTGGTGCGGCCCGCAGGCGCAGCCGAGGACACGGCCCTGCGCGCCTTGACGGCACACGGCCGCGGGCTACAGTCGCGGACAAGGTGATGAAGTCAGGGGAGACGGCTGGACATGGCAACGGCCCTCCAACACGCTGACCGCACGGCAAGCGAAGCGCGCAGGCCCGAAGCTGGAAGCCGGGCCGGAGGCGTCAGCCGAGCGGAGCGAGGGAACGATGGAAGCCCGGAAGGGGCGAGACGCCGCAGGCGGCTCGATGCGCAGCGCGCACGACAGCGCGACCGGCCATGTTTCTTGGCCGGGGACGCACAGCCTTCAATGCTCGATGCACAAGCTCATGCGCCGGTCATGGGGAAGCGTGTTCGACAGCGACTGCTGCGGTCTGGCCGATCCGGCGCAGCCGGTTCGGCGGTCTTTGAGGGGCGCCAAGCACCGCGCGGCGGGGATAGCCCGCAGGGCTTTCCCCTGGAGGCAAGCAAAGCGCGCAGCGCCCCGCAAGGGGCGCGTAGGCATCACGCCGAGTCGTCAGGGCGCAGGCTGGATTCCAATACCGGCATCCACGGCGATGACGAGTCCAGCAGGTAGCGCGCACCGCGCGCGTACAGACCCGACAGCCCGGTGGGCTGGTAGAACCCGGTGACGCGGCGGCGGAACTGTGCGCCGTACTCGTTGGTGTAGATCACCGCGTCGCCGATCTTGAAGCGCAAGGGCTGGCCGTTCTCCGGCGCGAACGGTTTGAGCGCATCGTGCTGCGCGGTGATTTCGATGATGTAGTCGTGATGGCTGCTCATGGCATGGATCTCCTTCGATGGTCGAGAAAGCACAAAGCACAAGGAGCGCCTTGCGGCGCTCCCAAGGCCAGGTCAGACAGCGATCCGCCCGGCCAGCCGCGCATCGCGCGCATAGACGCTCAACCGCTTCTCGGCGCGGAAAGACAGGTCGCGCTCGATCGGCAGGCCCAGCCCGCCGCGCACCGTCGCCAGCTCGCCCAGGCTGACCCAGCCGATTTCCGGCGCCCCCAGGCCCAGGTCGCAAAGACCAAAGGCGTGGTCGTGGTCGTCGGGATCAATCTCGGTCAGCAGCCAGGTCGCGCCGGCGTCCGGCGTGAACAGCTTGACCACGGGGGCCGGATCGAAGTCCGGGTTCTCCAACGATTCGCGGCCGTTGGCCAGCAGCACGACGCGCTGCTCGTCAGTAATGAGTGCGTTGTTCATGGTGAACTCCTGAAAGGATGCCGGGCGGAATTGCCCGACCCTTCCGGGGCACGGCGCAGCGCAAGCAGTCAGGGGTCGCAGACGGCCGCCAGGACGCAAGCGCGCATGGCGCGCATGGCGCGCGCCGCCCTTGACGGCGAGAACGCCGTGGCACGATGAAGGGAACAGCAAGACCGCCTCCCTCGCACCTCCACGCAGTCCCGTTTTCGGCAAGTGCGCAGCACGCGTAGGCCCGCGAGGGCCGGAGTTGCGCCGCCGGGCGCAGCAAAAAAAAGGGGGCCGAAGCCCCCAAGGGTCAAAGCAGGCCGCGCTCGGCGAATGACGTGGTACGGCTTCCCGCGACGATGATGTGATCCAACGTGCGAACGTCCACCAGCGCCAGCGCCTGCCGAAGCTGCGAGGTCAGCGCCTTATCGGCCGCGCTCGGCTCGGGGTTCCCGCTCGGATGGTTGTGCGAAACGATGACCGCCGCCGCATTGAGTCGCAGCGCCTGCTTCACTACCTCGCGCGGATGCACCTCGGCGGCGTCGATCGTGCCGTGGAACATCTCCACGTAGTCGATCAGCCGATGGCGCGTGTCGAGGAACAACACCGCGAAGACTTCGTGCTCGAAGCCGGCCAGCTTGGCGCGCAGGTAGTCCTTCACCGCCTCCGGCGACGTGAACGTCGCGCCACGCTGCATCTTCTGTTCGATGACCTGGCGTGCGGCTTCCAGAATCTGGTCGGCGTCCGCCGGCCGATAGCGCCCACGGCCATCGCGCACCATCAGCGGGGTATCGAGAGAGAGGGTCAGTTGCGACATGATCGTGCTCCGGTTGCTCGGGCGGAATTGCCCGGAACCGGCGCCAGCACGGCGCAGCGCAAGCAGTCAGGGGTCGCAGACGGCCGCCAGGACGCAAGCGCGCATGGCGCGCGCCGCCCTTGACGGCGAGAACGCCGTGATACGGTGAAGGGAACAGCAAGACCGCCCACACCCGCCCACTGCACACAGTCGGCTTTTGGGGCAAGCGGAGCGCGCAGGCCCGAGAGGGCCGGAGGCGTCAGGGGTCAAAGCCGAATGGCCGCGATTCGGCACGAAGCGCGGGGCGTAGCCCGCGAACCCGACGGCGGCACGCCGGGACGCCATGAGGTTCTGTTTGCTAGCTCCTTGCACAATGATTCAATAAATGTTGTATTATCGAACCATGAACGAAGATCAAGCCGTTTCCGCCCTTGGTGCCCTGGCCCATACCCAGCGCCTGCGCGTGTTCCGCGCCCTGGTCGTCGCCGGCCCCGAAGGGCTCACGCCCAGCGTCCTGGCCGACCAGCTCGACGTGGCCCGCAACACCCTGTCCTTCCATCTGAAGGAGCTGGCCCATGCCGGCCTCGTCACCATCGAGCAGCAAGGCCGCAACCTGATCTACCGCGCCGACTTCGCGCAAATGAACAGCCTGCTCGGCTACATGACCGAGCACTGCTGCCAGGGCAGTGCGTGCGAAGTCACCGAATCCTCCTCTGCCTGCAAGTCCTGCTGAAAGGAAATCCCCATGAAGCGCTTTCACGTCCACCTGCACGTCGATGATCTGAACCGCAGCATCGGCTTCTACTCCCAACTGTTCGCCGCGCAGCCCGCGCGTGTCGAAGGCGACTACGCAAAGTGGATGCTCGAAGACCCGCCGGTGAACTTCGCCATCTCCACGCGCGGCAACAAGCCGGGCATCGACCACCTGGGCATCCAGACCGACGACGCCGACGAACTCGCTACGCTGAAGGCCCGCGCGCAGGCCGCTGACATGGCGCTGCTCGACGAAGGCACCACGACCTGCTGCTACGCGCGCAGCGAGAAGCACTGGATCACCGACCCGCAGGGCGTGGCCTGGGAACACTTCCACACGCTGGGCAACATCCCCGTCTTCAACGAAGCGCCCCAGCCTGCGCCCGGCGCCGCCGCGGCGTGCTGCGCGCCGCGTTCCGCGAAGTCGGCTACTTCCTGCTGCTGACGCGAGGCGCGCATGACGACAGAAACCACCTATAACGCCTTGTTCATCTGCACGGGCAATTCGGCCCGGTCGATCCTCGCCGAAGGCATCCTCAACGCATTGGGCCAGGGGCGCTTCCGCGCCTGGTCGGCGGGCAGTCATCCGAGAGGCGAAGTGCATCCCTTGGCGCTCGCCACGCTGGAGCGCCTGCATCTGCCGGCGACCGGCTACCGCAGCAAGAGCTGGGACGAGTTCGTGGCGCCGGATGCGCCGGTGTTTGACTTCATCTTCACCGTCTGCGACAACGCCGCCGGAGAGGCGTGCCCGCTCTGGCCGGGCAAGCCGGTGTCGGCCCATTGGGGCGTGCCCGACCCAGCGGCCGTCGAAGGCACGGAGGAACAGCAGCGCAAGGCGTTCACGGACGCCGCGATCACGCTGCGCCGGCGCATCGAACTGTTCCTGTCGCTGCCCCTGAAAAGCCTCGATGCCATGTCCTTGCAGCGCGAGCTGCGCGACATTGGCCGCCAGTGAGGCCGGCGCGATGACCGCAGGAACCGATACCGCCGGCCGTGCGCCGGCGGTGCCCGCCATGAGCGGCTTCGAGCGCTACCTGACCGTGTGGGTGCTGCTGTGCATCGTCGCCGGCATCGCCCTGGGCCAGCTTGCGCCCGGCGTGTTCCAGGCCATCGGCCGCATGGAAGTGGCGCAGGTCAATCTGCCGGTGGGCCTGCTGATCTGGATCATGGTGATCCCGATGCTGCTCAAGGTGGACTTCAGTGCGCTGGGCCAGGTCAAGCAGCACTGGCGCGGCATCGGTGTCACGCTGTTCGTCAATTGGGCGGTCAAGCCGTTCTCGATGGCGCTGCTGGCGTGGATCTTCATTCGCCAAGTCTTCGCCGAGTGGTTGCCGGCCGACCAGCTCGACAGCTACGTGGCCGGCCTGATCCTGCTGGCCGCCGCGCCCTGCACGGCAATGGTGTTCGTCTGGAGCCGGCTGACGGGCGGCGATCCGGTGTTCACGCTGTCTCAGGTGGCCTTGAACGACACCATCATGGTGTTCGCCTTCGCGCCCATCGTAGGGCTGCTGCTGGGCCTGTCGGCCATCACGGTGCCGTGGGACACGCTGCTGGTGTCGGTGGTGCTCTACATCGTCATCCCGGTCATCCTCGCGCAGCTCTGGCGCCGCACGCTGCTGCGCCGGGGCCGGGCCGCGTTCGATCAAGCCCTGGAGCGCATCGGCCCGCTGTCGATCGCGGCCTTGCTGCTGACGCTGGTGCTGCTGTTCGCCTTCCAAGGCCAGGCCATCCTGCAACAGCCGCTGGTCATCGCCATGTTGGCGGTGCCCATTTTGATCCAGGTGTTCTTTAACTCCGGCTTGGCCTACTGGCTCAACCGCAAGGTGGGCGAGAAGCACAACATCGCCTGCCCCTCGGCGTTGATCGGCGCGAGCAACTTCTTCGAGCTGGCCGTGGCGGCGGCCATCAGCCTGTTCGGCTTCCATTCCGGCGCCGCGCTGGCCACCGTGGTCGGCGTGCTGATCGAGGTGCCGGTGATGCTGCTGGTCGTGCGCGTGGTCAATCGCTCGCGCGGCTGGTACGAACAGGCTCCGCGCAACGCGGCAAGGCATTCAGCATGAGTACCGTCACGATCTACCACAACCCGGACTGCGGCACGTCGCGCAACACGCTGGCGCTGATCCGCGCCAGCGGCATCGCGCCCACGGTCATCGAGTACCTGACGACGCCGCCTGACCGCGAAACCTTGAAGGCTCTGATCGCACGGATGGACATGGGCGTGCGGGACGTGCTGCGCATCAAGGGCACGCCTTACAAGGAACTCGGGCTGGATGCTGCCCATTGGAGCGACGACGAACTGATCGACCAGATGCTGGCGCATCCGATCCTCATCAATCGGCCCATCGTGGTGTCGCCCCTGGGCGTACGCCTATGCCGGCCCTCGGACATGGTGATCGAACTGCTGCCGCAGCGGCCGGCGGGCGAGATTCGCAAAGAAGACGGTACGCCGCTGCTGGTGGATACGCCGACCGCGGGCAACGACACAGGCCTCATCATGGCTTTGCAGGAGGCCGGACTTCCCACGGACGATCTGACCGAACCGGGGCGCAGCTTCTTTGCCTATGCCACGGTGACAGGCAAGCGCGTGGGCTACGGCGGCTTCGAGCGGATGGGACGGGATGTGCTGGTGCGCTCCCTGTTCGTGCTGCCGCACGCGCGCCAGCGCGGCATTGGTGGCGGCATCCTCGCGCTGCTGCTACGCCGCGCCTTCGACGAAGGCGGGCGCGACGCTTGGCTGCTGACCACGACGGCAGCGCCGTTCTTCGAGCGCCAGGGCTTCAAGCCGGTGGAGCGCACAAGCGCACCGGCTTCAGTGCTGGCGACGCGGCAGGCTGCGAGCTTGTGTCCTGCCAGCGCAGCGTTGCTTAGGCGGCCGATTCATTTGTAGCGCAGGCTGGTGCAGCCGCGGAACCCGACGGCGGCACGCTGCGACGCCCAGCTATTGCGGGAGCTTCCTGGGCTGTTTCGCCGCGCGCGATTCCAGCAGGCGCCGCGTGGTTTCCAGCTCCTTCTGCAACAGTTCGGCATCCGGCAGCACGGTGCGGTAGTTCGCCGCCATCACCTTCGTCGGTAAGCCTTCCAAGGCGTACCGCGCCAGCGCGTGGCCCTTATCGGCGCAGAGGATCAAACCCACGGGCGGGTTTTCATCGGGATAGGCCCAATGCTCCTTGGCGTAGTTGCAATACATGTGCATCTGGCCCACGTCCGCATGGGTCAGGCTACCCAGCTTCAAGTCGATGATGACCAGGCAGCGCAACCGCCGGTGGAAAAACAGCAGATCCACCCGATACCACGTTTGGTCGATGCGTAAGCGCCGCTGCCGGCCGACGAAGGTGAACCCTTCGCCCAGCTCCAGCAGAAAATCCTCCAGCCGCTGGATAAGGGCCGCTTCAAGATCGGATTCGGAATACTCATCCTTGAGGTTCAGGAACTCCAGCACATACGGGTCTTTGATCGCATCGTCGGGCATGACGGCATCCTCCGGCCGGGGCGCAGCGCCCTTGACCAGCATTTCCGCCTTGTCCTTCGACAAGGCGGTGCGCTCGTAGAACTGGCTGCCGATCTGCCGATCCAACTGGCGCACGCTCCAGCCGCCGCGTAGCGCCTCGGCCTCGTAGAAGCGGCGGGCGTGCTCGTCCTTGACCGACAGCAGCCGCACGTAGGCCGACCACGGCAACGTGAACACCTGCGCCAACTCGCCCAGGGCCAATTTCCGAGACGCTGTCTCGGATTTCTCGGCAGGCAATCCGTCCCCCGATTTCCGAGACAGTGCCTCGGAAATCACCGGCCGGGGATAGGCGGCGAAGAACCGCCGCATGTTCTCCAGGTTGTCCGGGCTGAATCCGCGCCCGAAGCGGGCGGTCAGGTCGGCGGACAACCGGACGATCAACTGTTCGCCGTACCCTGCGCGCCGTTCGCCCTGTTGCTCGGCCTCCACGATGCGGCGACCAATCTCCCAATAGCTGGCCGTCATCAGCGCATTGACGCTGCGCGCCGCCGCCTGGCGGGCGGCATCGAGCAGTTCCACGATGCCGCCGTGGATGCCGGCGTAGCCGGCAGGCACGGCAGCGCCTTTTACTGCTTTGGGCGTCCGGGCGCTCATGCCGTGGCCTCCTGGGGCTGGCGTTGCCGCGCCTTCGTGATGGTCTGGCGCCGGGTCGCCACCAGCTCGGCCGCCTGGCGCACAGGATCGTCCTCGGTGTGGACATAGCGCATGAACATCGCCACGGTCTTGTGCGCTGTCAGCGCCATGCCGACCTTGAGCGGCACGCCCGAATTGGCAATGTCCGTCGCCGAGCGGTGGCGGATGCCGTGGGTGCCGACCTTCGGCACACCGGCACGGTCAAGGATGCGCCGCCACGCCTGATAGTAGGAGTGGGGGCTTAGCGGCTTCTTGTGATCGAGGATCGCAGGGCAAACGTAGGGCGAATCGCCATAGTGGGGGGCACTCTCCAACAGGCGGCGAGCCTCGGCGCTCAGGGGCTTGGACATATCGCCGGTCTTGCTGTCCGGCCATACCACCCGGCCGTTGGGCAGGTCGAGCCAATCCCATTGCAACAGCAGGATTTCCGACATGCGCGCCGCGAACTCGAATTGCAGCCGGACGGCCAGCAGGTGGATGGGATGTTCCAAGCCCTCGGCCTCGGCCTTCTCCAGATAGGCGAACAGCTTGGTCATCTGGTCGTCGGTAATGAGCCGGGTCGAACCCTTTTCCGGGTACTTGGGGACGTGACGGCAGGGATTGGAGCCATCGGGCCGGTAGCCCCACAGTTCGGCCAGGTTGAACATCTTGCGGACGAGCGACAGCACGCGGTTGGCTTGGGTGGGCGACTTCTCCATGCGCTTCATCAGCGCGGTAATGTCGTTGCGCGTGACCTCGTGAGCCTTCTTGCTGCCGAAGGCCGGGATGACGAAGCTGTCGATCTGGTACTGGTAGCCGGCCTGCGTGCTGGGCTTGTTGTGCGGCTTGGAGTGGTCGTCCATGAACCGGCCGCACAGCTCCTTGACCGTCGGCGCCTTGCGGGCTTCGGCCTTGTCGAGTCCGGGATCGCCCCCGCGCCGGACTTCGGCCAGCCAGTCTTGCGCCAGCGATCGGGCCTGTTCGACCGTCAGCTCGCCGAACTGGCCGATTGCCGGCTTGCGCCGCACGCCGGAGTTCGTGCGGTACTGAACCATGAATACCTTGCGGCCGGTTGGTGTAACCTTGCACAAGAAGCCCGGAACGAGCGTATCCCGGAGTTCCACGTCGCAGGTTTGCGCCTGCGCCGTGTCAACGACGGACTTGGTGAGTTTGATCTTTGCCATGAGGTGCTCCTGAAAGGCCCCGATTCCAGGGGCCGGCTAGGAGCCAGGCGGAGGAGAACCGGGGCGGTTTGCATCGCGCACCGGGATATGATCGAAGGCATTGGTCTGGCGGAAAACCTGCTACAGCAAGCCACATCCAAGTCCAGCGTTAGCCCGGTGCGGATGCCATGCTCTGGCTTAAAATCCGCAGACCCTAACCGGTCGTGCCGGTTCGACCCCGGTTCCGGGCACCAAGTTATACAAGAACAATCAAGGAAAGGCATCCCGGGTAGAGGCCACTGCTGTCTTGCCGTGTCCCTTCTAGGGATCGGTCAACCAGACAGGAGCGCGTTTTTCGACGAACGCGGCAAACCCCTCCTTCGCTTCGGAGGTGGCGCGCACCCGTGCGATGGTTCGAGCTGTCAGCTCGGAGGTCGTGTCATCGACGGGCTGCGCCGAGAGTCGGCCAAACAGCGACTTGATTTCGCGCAGCGCGGTAGGACCGCTGCGCAACAATCCGCGAAGGACGTCGAGCAGAGTGGTATCCAGCGTTTCTGCCGTGGCGACATACTGGGCCAATCCAATCGCCAGCGCCTGTGTTGCTGATAGCGTGCGGCACGTCATCGCCAGTTCCGTGGCGTGGCGGCGACCGATGGCATTGATCACGTAGGGGCCGATGACAGCCGGCAGGATGCCAAACTTTGCCTCGCTGAGGGCAAATTTCGCATCCTGCGTTGCAACCACAATGTCTGCCGCGCAGGCCAGACCCATTCCGCCGCCGAACGCTGCTCCCTGCACGACAGCAACGACTGGCTTTGGACAGGTCGCAACCGCA
The DNA here is from genome assembly GCA_021799355.1 of Pseudomonadota bacterium. GTDB lineage: Bacteria > Pseudomonadota > Gammaproteobacteria > Burkholderiales > Burkholderiaceae_C > Thiomonas. The sequence goes on along the minus strand of JAJZAQ010000006.1, from coordinate 11,243 downwards.
TGCATCATGCGAGAGAAGCGGCGGGCGTCATCGATGTTTTCTGTCTCGCCAGCCAGCGCGGCACGACGCATCCAGCCGATGTCGGCACCGGCACAGAAATGTCGCCCGGCGCCGCGTAGCACCACGGCGCGCACGGTGTCGTCGCTGCGCAGTTTGTCAAACACCCGGGTGAGACGTTCGATCTGTGCCTCGTCGAAGGCGTTGTGCACCTGCGGTCGATCCAGCGTGACGAGGGCAAGCCCCGATGGGGTGAGGCGAAGCCGTAATTCGGTCGAGTCCGTTGGCAAGTCCCGCGCGCCGACGAAGAGTTCTGCCGTACCGTGTTGACGATCGCCGGCAGAGGTGTCTCCAACCGTCGGCGGGTTTGGCGTGTGGTTCATCGCATGCTCTCCTTGCGTCGCAGCGCGATCAGTGGGGCGACCTTCGGCGCCTGCAGCGTCGGGCGGCCGGGCTCCGCCACCGTCAGCGGTTGGACCTCCCGCAGACTGGTGCGGCAGCGCCGTGCCAGGTCCTGGTAGGTCTTGGTTCCTTCGAGTTTCCAGGCGATCTCCTCGGCGTTGAGTTCGCGGAGCAGCTTTGCCGGAAGCCCAGCCGCCAGCGTGCGCGGGGGAATCACCATACCGGCAGGTACGAAAGCACACGCCGCAACGATTGCCTGTTCGCCAATTTCGGCGTCGTCCATGATCACGGCGTTCATTCCGACCATCGCGTCGCGGCGCACGACGCAGCTGTGCAAAACAGCGCCGTGGCCGATATGTCCGTTGACCTCGACGACGGTGTCGTGACCAGGAAAGCCATGCATCACGCAGCAGTCCTGGATATTGCTTCCAGCCTGCAGCACGATGCGGCCGAAGTCGCCGCGCAGGCTGGCGCAAGGCCCGACATAACACTCTGGCCCGACATGGACATCGCCGATCAGCACGGCGGAAGGATGCACGTAGGCGCTCGGATCGACGACCGGGGTGACGCCTTCAATTGCATAGCACGGCACTGGGCTCTCCTTAGGGTTTGTCCTGATTAAAGTTTGACTTGCATCAAACGTTTTGGCAAGCTTAATATTGACCGACCGGTTGGTCAATATTTGATCTCTCCCTGATCTCCGGTGCATTCCGGCGCCCGGTTGATTGGCGCGGGTCACTTCACGATTTGCGATGTACGACACTCAATATCCTGGTTTGCGGATCGAGACGACTGGTTCGGTAGCGCGGATCACGCTCGACCGTCCCGAATCGCTGAACGCGATGACGGCGCAACTCATCGCCGACCTGACGCGCTTGCTCGACGCCGTCGCTGCACGACCCGATGTTCGCTGCCTGGTGCTCACGGGCGCCGGGCGCGGGTTTTGCGCCGGACAGGATTTGCGCGATCCGGCGGTTGCTCCAACCGGCAGCCAGGCGAAAGATCTCGGTGCCCTCATCGAAACAGGTTACAAGCCGCTGGTGCTGCGTCTGCGGTCGATGCCGGTACCGACTATTGCGGCAGTCAATGGGATTGCTGCCGGCGCTGGTGTGTCACTCGCACTGGCTTGCGATCTTGTCGTCGCGCGGCGCAGTGCAGCATTGATTCAGTCTTTCACGTCGATCGGGCTGATTCCGGACAGCGGTGCCACCTGGAACCTGCCGAGAGTCGCCGGACGGGCGCGCGCTCTGGGGCTCGCTCTACTTGGCGAAAAGCTCAGTGCCGAGCGCGCCGAGCAGATGGGCATCATTTGGGCTGCAGTCGATGACGCCGAATTCGACGATGTGGTGAGCAGGCTGGCGCAACGGCTGTCCTCGCTGTCCACCCCGGCCTTGATCCGAACCCGAGCGCTGATCGATGCGGGGCTTACCAGCACGCTGGAACAAGCCCTTGATGCGGAGGCCGCGGCGCAGCGTGAACTGGGTTTCGCCGCTGACTACGCCGAAGGCGTTGCCGCGTTCGCGCAAAAGCGCGTGCCGTATTTCACGGATCGCTGAGCGGAGGCCATGATGTTTGCGCACGCACGCGTCTGGGTCCTTGGGGCAGGCAGTATGGGCGTCGGAATTGCGCAACTTGCCGCGCAGGCGGGTCATGAGGTTTGCCTGTACGACGCCAAGCCGCAGGCCTTGGAACGCGCACTCGCTGCGATCACGGCCGACCTCGAAGGAGCCGTTTCGCGGGGCAAACTGCAGCCCGAGCGTCGCGGTGAGATTCTTGGCCGCATCCGTCCCACGGCACAACTGGAGGCAGGGAAGGGAAGCGGTATCGTGGTCGAGGCCATCATCGAGGACCTCGGCGCGAAACAGGAACTGCTGCGCCAGGTCGAGCCGCTCATCGATGGCAATGCATTGCTGTTGAGCAATACGTCTTCCCTGTCGATCACCGCGATTGCTGCTGCGCTCGCACGGCCTCAGCGCGTTGCCGGCTGGCACTTCTTCAACCCGGCGGTGCGCATGAAACTGGTGGAAATCATCCCCGGCGTGCAAACCGATTCTGCAGTGATCGACGACCTGTGTGCGCTTTCCCGGGCATGGGGTAAAACGGCGGTGATCGCGCCGAACGTGCCGGGATTCATCGTCAACCGCGTCGCCAGGCCGTATTACGCCGAAGCCTGGCGTCTGCTCGCAGAGCGGGCGGCGCCCGCCCCGGCGATCGATGCGCTGATGCGGCAGGCGGGTGGCTTTGCCCTTGGCCCGTTCGAATTGATGGATCTGATCGGTCACGACGTCAACCTGGCCGTGACCGAGTCCGTGTTCCGCGCCACCGGATTCGATCCGCGCTACGCGCCGGCGCTCCTGCAGCAGGAACTGGTCCGTGCCGGGCATTTGGGGCGTAAGAGCGGGCGCGGGTTGTATCGTTACGGCACCGACGGCGCGAAACCGGCTTGTCTCACCGTGGTGCCTGCACCGGAGATTCCCAAAGTGCGTCACGCAGCAGCGCCAGGCCTGCTCGGGCCGCTGCTGAAGCGCCTGCATGATGCCGGAGTCGCCGTGGAACCCGATGCCGCGCTGCCGGACGAGACGCTGGCGGTCGGCCACAGCCGAATCGCCGTCACGGACGGGCGAACCGTGGCGCACCGTGCGGCAGCCGAGTCGCAACCTGGCTTGATTCTTCTCGACTTTGCGCTGGATTTTGCAAACGCGTCGTTACTTGGCGCCACGGCAACGTCCACGGCAGTCGCCGATCGTGACGCCTTTGCCGCCGCACTGGCTGCCGCCGGAGTGGGGCTGGTCGAACTGACCGATGTCGCAGGCCTTGTCGTGATGCGTATCGTCTCCACGCTGGTCAACGAGGCGGCGGACTTGGCAAGCTGGAACACCGTGTCCGCCGCAGACATCGATCTGGCCATGCAGCTCGGGACTTCTTACCCACGCGGCCCTTTGGCCTGGGGGCAGTGGCTCGGCGCGGCACGGGTGCATACCGTGTTGCGTCACCTGGCCGAACACTACGGCGATGCCCGCTACCGCATCGCCCCGCGTCTGTCCGCATCCCGCTGGAATGGAGCCGCCCTCGATGCCTGAACCGCAAGTCAATGCCGCGGAAGCCGCTGAGCTGTCCGCGCAGCAACTCGCCGAGCGTGTGCGCGACCGCATGTTCGCGCACGACCACGCCACCCGCACGCTTGGCATTGCCATCGTCAGTGTCGGTACTGGAACGTCGCGCGTGCGCATGACGGTACGTCGTGACATGCTCAATGGCTTTGCCATTTGCCACGGCGGCCTGATCACCACCCTGGCAGACACCGCCTTCGCCTATGCCTGCAACGCATGCAACGAAGTCACCGTCGCCTCTGGTCTGAGCGTGGATTTTCTTGCCCCCGCTCACGAAGGCGACGTGCTCGATGCCGAGTGCCACGAGCTGTCGGCGCGGGGCCGCACCGGCATCTATGACGTCACAGTCAGCAACCAGCGCGGCGAACGGATCGCGCTGTTCCGCGGCCGGTCATACCGGCTGCGAGGCAAGCCGGTCGTCACCGACGGCCATATCGATCAATGAGGAGACCATCATGCTGAGCCCCACACGCGCGACACCGGATCCCGTCGAGCACGCCAGCCGCGACGCCATTTCTGCGCTGCAGCTCGAGCGTCTGAAGTGGACGCTGCGCCATGCGTATGACAACGTGCCGCATTACCGACGCGCATTCGACACCAAGGGGGTGCACCCTGATGACCTGCACAGCCTCGAAGACCTGGCGAAATTTCCGTTTACCAGCAAGTCCGACCTGCGCGACAACTACCCCTTTGGCATGTTCGCCGTGCCTCGCGAGCGCATCGTCCGAATCCATGCCTCGTCCGGCACGACCGGCAAGCCGACTGTCGTCGGCTACACCCAGCAAGACATCGAGACCTGGGCAGACCTGGTGGCCCGATCGATCCGCGCAGCAGGTGGCCGTCCGGGCGACATCGTTCACGTCGCCTACGGTTACGGCTTGTTCACGGGTGGGTTAGGCGCGCATTACGGGGCTGAACGACTGGGATGCACCGTCATTCCGATGTCGGGGGGGCAGACCGAAAAGCAGGTGCAACTGATCCGCGACTTCAAACCCGACATCATCATGGTCACTCCGAGCTACTTGCAGGTGATCATCGAAGAGTTTGCCCGCCAGGGGCTCGATGCCCGGGAGTGCTCGCTGCGTGTCGGCATCCTGGGCGCCGAACCCTGGACTGAGGCGATGCGGCGCGAAATCGAGTCCAAGACGAGTCTGAAAGCCGTCGACATTTATGGCCTGAGCGAGGTCATGGGCCCGGGGGTTGCCTGCGAATGCATCGAAACCCAGGATGGGCCGGTGATCTGGGAGGACCACTTTTACCCGGAAATCATCGATCCGGTCACCGGCGACCCACTGCCGGATGGCAGTGAGGGCGAGCTGGTGTTCACGACGCTGACCAAGGAGGGGCTGCCGATCATCCGCTATCGCACCCGCGACCTCACGCGCTTGCTGCCGCCCACTGCCCGTGCTTTTCGTCGCATGGGCAAGATTGTCGGCCGCAGCGATGACATGCTGATCGTGCGCGGTGTCAACGTGTTTCCGACACAGATCGAGGAGATCGTGATCCAACACGACAAACTATCGGGGCAGTATCAGATCCATCTCAGCCGCGACGGTTATCTGGACAAAGTGGAAGTGCACTGCGAACTCGAACCGTCGCTTGGCCATGTAAGCGATGCCGAGCGCCAGCAAATCGGTGAATGGGTGGCGCATCGCATCAAGACCTTGGTGGGAATCAGCACGCGAGTCTGCGTACTGCCCCCGGACTCGATCGAACGCACCCTGGTCGGCAAGGCACGCCGCGTGGTCGATCATCGGCCCAAGGATGCCTGAGGTGCTCAACAGACCGTCTAACCGTTTTTCACTGGAGATCCGAGATGTACACCCAAGCCATGGATTTGATGCCCAAGGGCAGCGACCGACCATCCACTCCTCTGTCGGCAACAGAGCAGCAACTCCTCGATCGATTTGAGGCGCGTATCGATGACGGCGGGTTCATCGAACCCAAGGACTGGATGCCCGAGCACTACCGCAGGACGCTGGTGCGGCAGATCAGCCAACATGCCCACTCCGAAATCGTCGGCATGCTGCCCGAAGGCAATTGGATCACCCGTGCGCCAACACTCAAGCGAAAGGCCATTCTGCTCGCCAAAGTACAGGACGAAGGCGGTCACGGTTTATATCTTTACGCCGCAGCGGAGACTCTGGGAGTGTCACGCGACGAACTGATCGGGCAATTGCATGCCGGCAAGGCCAAATACAGCTCGATATTCAATTACCCAACATTGACCTGGGCCGACGTTGGCGTCATCGGCTGGTTGGTCGACGGCGCGGCGATCATGAATCAGGTGCCCCTGTGTCGTTGCTCCTATGCGCCTTATGCGAGGGCAATGATCCGCATCTGCCGGGAGGAGAGTTTCCATCAGCGTCAGGGCTATGACGCGCTGCTCGTGATGATGCGCAACGGCACGCCGCGTCAGCGTGAAATGGTGCAGGATGCAGTGAACCGCTGGTGGTGGCCCAGCCTGATGATGTTTGGCCCGCCTGACGACGTGAGCAGCCATTCGGCGCAGAGCATGCGTTGGGGTATCAAGCGCATCTCCAACGACGACCTCAGACAAAAATTCGTCGACGCAACCGTGCCGCAGGCGAAAGTGCTTGGCGTAACGCTGCCCGATCCGGAATTGCGCTGGAATGAAGCGCGGCAGCATTTCGACTTCGGCAGCATCGACTGGGACGAATTCTGGCGGGTCGTCGGTGGGGACGGGCCGTGCAACCGTGAGCGCCTGGCCGATCGCGTGGACGCCTGGGAAGAGGGTGCCTGGGTGCGCGAGGCCGCGTTGGCCCATGCCGCCAAGACCGAAGCGCAGCGTCAGGCTGCGTGACATTCAAATCCTGATGACGAGGGAAACCGCGATGAATCCGACAGAAAAAACCGAAGCGACCACCCATTCCCGGGAAGAGTGGCCATTGTGGGAAGTGTTTGTCCGCAGCAAGGCGGGCCTGGACCACAAGCACAGCGGCAGCCTGCACGCGCCCGATGCCAAGCTGGCGCTGGAGATGGCCCGCGATGTCTACACCCGGCGGCAGGAAGGCACCAGCATCTGGGTGGTGCGTTCCGACCAGATCGTCGCCAGCGACCCCGGCGACAAGGACATGTACTTCGACCCGATGGAAGACAAGGTGTACCGCCACCCGACCTTCTACAAGCTGCCCGACGAAGTCAACCACATGTGAGGCGCCTGTCATGCAAGATTCGATCACGGTCAGCACCGATCCGTCGGTGCGCTACCTGCTGCGCCTGGGCGACACCTGCCTGGTCCATGCCCAGCGTCTGGGCGAATGGTGCGGCCACGCGCCGATCATCGAGGAGGACATCGCGCTGACCAATATGGCGCTCGATCTGATCGGTCAGGCGCGCGGCATCCTGACACGCGCGGGACAACTCGGTGGTCAGCAGTTCGACGAAGACCAGCTCGCTTTTCTGCGCGAGGAACGCGATTACCTCAATCCCACTTTGGTCGAGCTGCCGCGTGGTGATTTCGCTGTTACCACCGTTCGCAACCTGATGGTCGCCGCGCTGCTCGAGCTGCTGTGGACGCGGTTGCAGGCGTCGGCCGATGCCGAGGTCGCTGCGGTCGCCGGCAAGGCAGTCAAGGAGGCGCGTTACCACCATCGGCACGCTGCCGATTGGCTGGTGCGGCTGGGTGACGGCACAGCCGAATCCCGTCGCCGCATCGAGGCTGCGCTCCACCGGCTGTGGCCCTATTCGCGGGAATTGTTCCAGTCTGACGCCATCGACGACGCCGCGTCGGCATCCGGCTTGGGTCCGCGGTGGGCCGAACTGCGCGATCCCTGGCTTGCCGCGATGCGCGACGCGCTCGACGCCGCTGGACTGGAGATGCCTGCGGAGACCGCCTTCCTCAGTTTTGGACGGATGGGTATCCACAGCGAGCACATGGGGCATATGCTGGCCGAGATGCAATATCTGCAGCGCAGTTATCCAGGAGGCGCGTGGTGACGTCCGCTGCTGCATCGGCCGCACGCGTGGCTCGCGCATGGTCCGTGCTCAATGGTGTACCCGACCCGGAGGTGCCGGTGCTGTCGGTGCGCGACTTGGGGATGGTTCGATCGATCGAGCTGGCCAGTGATGGTGGGCTCGACGTCGTCTTGACCCCCACCTACTCAGGCTGTCCTGCAACGGAGGTGATTGAGCGCAGTGTCATCGAGGCACTCGAAGTTGCCGGTCTGGGGCCCGTGCGGGTGATCCTGCGCCGCGCGCCAGCATGGACCACCGACTGGATCAGCGATGACGGTCGGCGCAAGCTGCGTGAGTATGGCATCGCCCCGCCGCTGCACATGTCTGGCGGCGCGGTACCGCTGCGCTTTTTTCGTGACGCCGCCAGTCCCCGTCCTTCATGCCCCCATTGCGGCAGCCCCGACACGGAGCAGATTTCAGCGTTTGGATCGACGGCTTGCAAGGCGTTATGGCGCTGCCGTGCTTGCGGTGAACCTTTCGACTATTTCAAGCCGATCTGAGAAACCTATCCATGGACACCCGTTTTTATCCCTTGCGCGTGCGCGCTGTCGAACCTGATACCGATGAGGCGATGATCGTCAGTTTCGACGTCCCCGACGAGCTGGCCGACCGCTTTGCATTCACCCAGGGCCAGTACCTCAATTTGCGTGCCACGATTGGCGGTGTCGAAGTCCGGCGCTCCTACTCGGTCTGCGCAGGGGTCGACGATGCTGTCCTGCGCATCGGCGTGCGCAAGGTGCGTGGCGGGGTGTTTTCCAACTGGATCGCGGAGCATTTGCACCCTGGAGACACCATCGACATCATGCCGCCGCAGGGGCGGTTTTACGTGCCCATCGATCCGACGGCCAAACGGCACTACCTCGCAATTGCCGGGGGCAGCGGTATCACGCCGGTACTGTCCATTCTGAAAACCGTGCTTGCCCGAGAACCGGCCAGTCGTTTCACCCTGGTGTATGGAAACCGCAGTCTGCGCTCGACCATGTTCAAGGAAGAACTCGAGGACTTGAAAAACCGCTATTTGTCCCGGTTCGAGCTGCACTATGTGTTCTCCGAGGAATCCGCCTCCTCACCGTTGCATCATGGCTTGCTGGACCAAGATCGAGTGAGTCGATTCCTCTCGCTTGCCATTCGCCCGCAGTCGATCGATCACGTTTTTGTCTGCGGCCCCCATCAGATGAACGATGCCGCAGAAGCAGCTCTGCGCCAGGCAGGAATCGCCGCTGAGCGGATTCACATCGAACGGTTCAATTTGCCGCAGGGGCAAGTTGAGGCAGGTGCTGCCATGCACGAGGCACAGGCACGTGATGCCGCACATAGCCGGGTCGCGATCGTTCGCGACGGGCAACGCCGCGAGATCGACGTGCGCAAGGGCGACCCGAGTGTGCTCGACGTGGCGATCGCAGCCGGGATGGACCTGCCGTTTTCCTGCACCTCTGGCGTCTGCGGCACCTGCCGCGCTCGCCTACTCAGCGGGGAAGTCCGGATGGATCGTAATTTCGCATTGGAGAAAACCGACCTGGATGCAGGTTTCATCTTGACTTGTCAGGCGCATCCTTTGACCGAACGGGTGGAGATTTCCTTCGATGACCGCTGAGGGTCAGGCCGTGTGCATGCCGCGCCCTGCTTCCCTCCTGTTTTGCGATCTGTGCGTCGCCCCAGTGCCTTCCTCCAACATCCGAGACAATCCATGAGCAACGCGTTGCCGCACCCCCTCCCTCACGATGTTTCAGCGCCTGTGACCCGACAGGAAGCGGGTTGAACCCATGGCACGTGGACGCGCAGCGAGCTACGACGACCAGCGAGCAGCCATTCTGGCGCAGGCTGCCCGGTTGTTCGCACGGCAAGGATACGTCGCAACATCGATGAATCAGGTGGCAGACGCCTGCGGCTTGTCCAAGGCGGCGCTCTATCACTATTTCCGTGACAAATATGCACTGCTCACGCACATCGCTGAATCCCATGTGCAGGTGTTGCTCGCCGTGACCCGGGAAGTCGAATCCCAGTACCCCGACGCGCAACAACGTCTTCCCGCGCTGATTGAGCGATTCGTGCTGGAGTACGCCGACGCACAGGATGCCCATCGCGTGCTCACCGAGGACGTCCGCTTTCTGGATCCAGTCGACCGGGATCGCATCCTCAGCATCGAACGCGAGGTCGTCGCGCATTTCGCCCGCGCGGTTGCTGCCGTCCGGCCCGAACTCGCGCAATCGGCACTGGACAAGCCCCTGGCAATGCTGTTGTTCGGCATGATCAATTGGCTGTTTACCTGGTTCAAGCCAGGACGGCCGCTCGACTATTCGGCGCTCGCTCCGCTCGTCGCCGATTTGTTTCTCAATGGCATCGGGGGGCTACATGTGACCCCCGATGCACTTCAAGGAGACCGCATTCATGTCGCATGAACGACAGGCTTGGATTGTCGATGGCGTCCGTACCCCCTTCGGCCGTTACGGCGGCGCGCTGGCAGCCGTGCGTGCGGACGATCTCGGCGCCGTTCCCCTGCGCGCGCTCAACGAACGCCATCCGGGCATCGACTGGAGCCAGGTCGATGAAGTGTTTTACGGCTGTGCCAACCAGGCCGGAGAAGACAACCGCAACGTGGCCCGCATGGTCGGCCTGCTTGCGGGGTTACCCGTCGACGTCCCCGGCTGCACCGTCAACCGTCTCTGCGCGTCCGGACTCGAAGCCGTCGCCCAGGCGGCACGGGCGATTCGGGTCGGGGAGGCCGACTTGGTCATCGCCGGCGGGGTCGAGAGCATGTCGCGCGCGCCCTTCGTCCTCCCCAAGGCGGAGACGGCCTTTTCCCGTCAGTCTCGCATCGAAGACACGACCATTGGCTGGCGCTTCGTCAACCCTGCCATGCAGGCGCAGTACGGCATCGACTCCATGCCGGAAACCGCCGAAAACGTTGCCGCCGAATTCAACGTCGCCCGCGACGACCAGGACGCTTTTGCCCTGCGTTCGCAGCAGCGCTGCAAGGCGGCGCAGCAAGCCGGCTTTTTCGACGGCGAAATCGTCCCGGTTTCCGTTCCCCAGTCAAAGGGGGCGAGCGTGAGCGTGTCGCGCGACGAACACCCGCGTGCCGACACCACCATCGACGATCTGCGCAAACTCCGTCCGGTGGTTCGCGCAGGCGGCAGCGTGACCGCGGGCAACGCATCGGGCGTCAACGACGGCGCCTGCGCGCTGCTGCTGGCCTCCGACGAGGCGGTTCGACGCTGGGGCCTGACCCCACGGGCGCGTGTCGTCGGCGCCAGCAGCGCCGGCGTCGAACCGCGCATCATGGGAATAGGCCCGGTTCCTGCCACACGCAAGCTGCTCCAGCGCATCGGCTGGTCGCTGGATGCGTTTGACACCATCGAGCTCAACGAAGCGTTTGCGGCGCAGGCGCTGGCGGTGTTGCGCCAACTCGGGCTGGCTGACGACGAGCCGCGGGTCAATCCCAACGGGGGCGCGATCGCGCTGGGCCACCCTCTAGGAGCGTCCGGGGCACGGCTGGCGTTGACCGCGCTGCGGCAGCTCGAGCGCTGTGGAGGCAAGCGGGCACTGGCCACGCTTTGCGTCGGCGTCGGCCAGGGTATGGCGCTAGCGCTGGAACGCCCCTGAAGACGGCACCTCGATTTTGAATGAACCTAGTGTCCTGTCCCGCTGATACGTGAACAAAGTCGATGCAGCTTCTCGAGGATGGAGTCGGCGGTGGCGGTCCACCTGAAGGGCTGGCAGTTTGTGTTGTAGGTCGCGACGAAGTGATTGATGCGC
>JAJZAQ010000088.1 GCA_021799355.1 Pseudomonadota bacterium | reverse complement strand
CTGCAAATCCAGGGACGGCAATTTCCTAATTTTACTCGTTAAATCAAAACGTTGCGAGTTTTTCAGGGCGGACTCAGGAGGTTCGGGCCTTGCAAGGCCCGAGACCCTTCGTTCGTCACACAACAGTGCGCAGGCACTGCCGTCGTCTGGAACTGGCCGACTCAGGAGGTTCGGGCCTTGCAAGGCCCGAGACCCTTCGTTCGTCACACAACAGTGCGCAGGCACTGTTGTGTGTACGAACTCAGCACTCGACGATGTTGACGGCCAGGCCGCCGCGGGCGGTTTCCTTGTATTTGGTCTGCATGTCGGCGCCGGTTTCGCGCATGGTCTTGATCACCTGATCGAGCGAAACGATATGCCGGCCGTCGCCGGCGAGCGCCAGCCGCGCGGCGTCGATCGCCTTGACCGCGGCGATCGCGTTGCGCTCGATGCACGGCACTTGCACCAACCCGCCGACCGGGTCGCAGGTCAGCCCCAGGTGGTGTTCCATGCCGATTTCGGCGGCGTTTTCCACCTGCTCGGGGGTGCCGCCGAGCACCGCGCACAAGGCGCCAGCGGCCATCGAGCAGGCCACGCCGACCTCGCCCTGGCAGCCGACCTCGGCGCCCGAGATCGACGCGTTTTCCTTGTAGAGCAGGCCGATCGCGCCGGCGGTGAGCAAAAAGTCGATCACCCCGGCGTCGTTCGCCCCTGCAACGAAGCGGGTGTAGTAGTGCAGCACCGCGGGGACGATGCCCGCTGCGCCGTTGGTCGGCGCGGTGACCACGCGGCCGCCGGCGGCGTTTTCTTCGTTGACCGCCAGCGCAAACAGGTTGACCCAGTCGAGCAGTTGCAGCGCGTCGGCCGGCGTCTGCGCCGGCGGCCACACGCCCTCGCGCGGCACCGGCAGCGCGCCGCCGAGCCGGCGGTACAGCGCGGGGGCGCGGCGACGCACATGCAGCCAGCCCGGCAGTTCGCCTTCGCTGGCGCAACCACGGGCGACGCATTGCTGCATGACCTGCCAGATCGCCAGCAGCCCGCGGTCGATGTCGGCGTCCCTACGCCAGTGGCGTTCGTTGATGCGCATCACCGCGGCGATCGACCCATGCTCGCGCGCCAGCTGCAGCAAATCCTGCCCGCTGTGAAACGGCAGCGGAAGCACCGTGGTGTCGGGGGCGATCAGCGGCTGACGGCTGCCGTCTGCGGCGAGCTGCTCGCTGACGACAAAGCCGCCGCCGACCGAGTAATAGACCCGCTGCGCGATCTCGACACCGGCGGCATCGAACGCGGTGAAGCGCAGGCCGTTGGCGTGCAGCGGCAGCGGCTGCAGCGCGATGAAGGCGATGTCGCGCGCCGGGTCGAAGTCGATCACCGGACCGCCGGGAAGTGGCAGGCGATGGTCTGCGCGCAGCGCGGCGATGCGCGCGGGAATGGCGTCGACGTCCACCATGTCGGGCGCCTCGCCCATCAGCCCGAGCATGACCGCGGTGTCGCTGCCGTGACCCTTGCCGGTCGCACCCAGCGAGCCGTGCAGCGCGCAGTGGATGCGCGCGGTGCGATCGAGCAGCCCGCCTTGCCGCAGATGCGCGACGAACAGTGCGGCTGCGCGCATCGGCCCGACGGTATGCGAGCTGCTTGGGCCGATGCCGATTTTGAACAGGTCGAACACCGAAACGGCCACGGCGCCCTCCTCTCTGCTGCGTTCAGCCCTGGGCGCAGACCGCGGCGATGTCGGCGGCAAACGCATCGACTGCCTCGGGCGTGGTGTCCCACGCGCACATCAGCCGGCAGCCGCCGTCGGCGATGAATTCATAGAAGCGCCAGCCTTTGGCGTGCAGCGCGTCGATGGCGTGGCGCGGCAGTTGCGCGAACACCGCGTTGGCCTCGGGAGGATGCAGCACCTGCACGCCGGCCACGTCGCGGATCGCGGCGTACAGCCGCTGCGCCATCGCGTTGGCGTGCCGCGCGTGCCGCAGCCAGGTGTCTCCTTCGAGCATGCCCAGCCAGGGCGCGGAAATGAAGCGCATCTTGGACGCCAGCTGCCCGGCCTGCTTGACCCGCCAGGCGAAGTCCTGCGACAGCTCGCGGTCGAAAAACACCACGGCTTCGCCCACCGGCAGGCCGTTTTTGGTGCCACCGAAGCACAGCACGTCCACGCCGGCGCGCCAGGTGATGTCGCTGGGGTGGCAGCCCAGATGCGCGACCGCGTTGGCAAAGCGCGCGCCGTCCATGTGCAGCCGCAGATGGTGGCGCTTGGCCATTGCGGCAATCGCCCGCACTTCCTCGACGGTGTAGACCGTGCCGAGTTCGGTCGCCTGGGTGATCGACACCACTTTGGGCTTGGGGTAGTGGATGTCGTGTCGCTTGGTCACCAAGGTATCGACCGCCTCGGGGGTGAGCTTGCCGCGGCGCGCGGCCGGGCTGGTCGATTCGGCCACCAGCAGCTTGGAGCCATTGGAAAAAAACTCCGGGCCGCCGCATTCGTCGGTTTCGACATGCGCCACCGGGGTGCAGATCACCGCGTGGTAGCTCTGGCACATCGCCGCCAGCGCGAGCGAATTCGCCGCGGTGCCATTGAACACGAAATAGACGTCGCAATCGGTCTGGAACAGCTCGCGCAGCGCATCGGAGGCGCGCTGCGTCCAGTCGTCGTCGCCATACGCCGGCTGGTGCCCGCCAGCGTTGGCCTGCAGCAACCAGTGCAGCGCCTCGGGGCAGATACCGGCGTAGTTGTCGCTGGCGAAATGTTGGTGGTGCGCAGCATTCGGCATGGCGGATCACTCGGCGTAGTCGCTCAGCGGCGGGCAGGCACACTGCAGATTGCGGTCTCCCCACGCGTTGTCCACCCGGCCGACAGGCGGCCAGTACTTGGTGTCGCGCAGCTCGGGGCGGGGAAACGCCGCCTGCTCGCGGCTGTAGGGGTGCGGCCAGTCCGCCGCCAGCAGACTGGCCGCGGTGTGCGGCGCGGCGACCAGCGGGTTGTCGTCGCGCGGCCACTGTCCGCTGGCGACCTGGGTGATCTCGGCGTGGATTGCCGTCATCGCGGCGATGAAACGGTCGAGCTCGGCCAGCGGCTCGCTCTCGGTGGGCTCGATCATCAGCGTTCCCGGCACCGGAAAGCTCATGGTCGGCGCGTGAAAGCCGTAATCCATCAACCGCTTGGCCACGTCCTCGTTGCTGATGCCGCTGGCTTCCTTCAGCGGCCGCAGGTCGAGAATGCACTCGTGCGCGACGCGACCGTTCTCCCCGGAGTAAAGCACCGGATAGAAGGGCTTGAGCTTTTCCGCGATGTAGTTGGCCGAGAGAATCGCCACCCGGCTGGCCTGCGTCAGCCCCTTGGCGCCCATCATGCGGATGTACATCCACGAAATCGGCAGCACGCTGGCGTTGCCCAGCGGCGCGGCGCTGACCGCACCGACGGCCCCGGCGCGGTCGATGCCGGCGCTGCGGTGCACCGGCAGGAAAGGCGCCAGATGCGCGCGCACGCCGATCGGCCCGACCCCCGGGCCGCCGCCGCCGTGCGGGACGCAAAAGGTCTTGTGCAGGTTGAGGTGCGACACGTCGGCACCGAACTCCGGCGGGCTGGCTAGCCCCACGAGCGCGTTCATGTTCGCGCCGTCCACATAAACCTGCCCACCGTGCTGATGCACGATGTCGCAAATCTCGCGCACCTGCGTCTCGAACACGCCGTGGGTGCTGGGGTAAGTGATCATGCACGCGGCCAGGTTGGCGCTGTGCTGCTCGGCCTTGGTGCGCAGGTCGGCCAGATCGACGTTGCCCTGCGCGTCGCAGGCGACGACGACGACTTTCATGCCGGCCATGTGCGCCGACGCCGGATTGGTGCCGTGCGCCGAGGAGGGAATCAGGCAGACGTCGCGGTGCCCCTGCCCGCGGCTGGCGTGGTACGCGCGGATGACCAGCAGCCCGGCGTATTCGCCCTGAGAGCCGGCGTTGGGCTGCAGGCACATCGCGTCGTAGCCGGTGGCGGCGCACAGCCATTGTTCGAGCTGCTGCGCCAGCATGGCGTAGCCGCGGGTCTGCTCGGCCGGGGCGAACGGGTGGATGTGCGCGAACTCGGGCCAGGTGATCGGCAGCATTTCGCTGGTGGCGTTGAGCTTCATCGTGCACGAGCCCAGCGGGATCATCGCGCGATCGAGCGCAATGTCCTTGTCGGCCAGCCGGCGCAGGTAGCGCAGCATGTCGGTTTCGCTGCGATGACGGTGGAACACCGGATGGCTGAGGTAGGCGCTGCTGCGCGCAAGCTGCTGCGGCCAGCGTGGGGCCACGCCTTTGTCGGCCATGGCGAACAGCGCGGCAGTGTCGCTCAAACCAAAGCAGGCGAGGATGTCGGCCACATCTTCGCGGGTGACGGTTTCGTCGAGCGATAGCGCAATGTGCTGCGGCCCGGCATGACGCAGGTTGATGCCACGCTGCACCGCCGCGGCATGGATCGCCGCGGTACGCGCTCCGGTGTGCACGGTGAGGGTGTCGAAAAACTGTGCGTTGATCACCGGCAGGCCGAGCTGCTCCAGCCCCTGCGCCAGCAGCACGGTGTAGGCGTGCACCCGCTGGGCGATGCGCCTGAGCCCTTCGGGGCCGTGGTAGACGGCGTACATGCTGGCCAATACGGCGGGCAGCACCTGCGCGGTGCAGATATTGCTCGTCGCCTTCTCGCGGCGGATGTGCTGCTCGCGCGTCTGCAGCGCCAGGCGGTACGCCGGCTGGCCGTGGCTGTCGACGCTGACGCCGACCAGCCGCCCGGGTAGCTGCCGTTTGAGCGCATCGCGCACCGCCAGATACCCGGCATGCGGGCCACCAAACCCCAGCGGCAGGCCAAAGCGCTGCGTGGTGCCGCAGGCGATGTCGGCGCCGAGCTCACCCGGCGGCATGAGCAGGGTCAGGGCGAGCAGATCGGCGGCGACGATGACCAGCGTGCCCTGCGCCCTGAGCTGCGCGATGCGCTCGCGGTCGTCGCGCACCGTGCCATCGACTCCCGGATACTGCAGCAGCACGCCGAAGTAGTCGCCGTCGAGCGCTTGATCGACCGGGGCGCAGACCACATCGATGCCCAGCGGTGCCGCACGGGTGTGGAGCACTTCGAGGGTTTGTGGCAGCACATCGTCGGCGACGAAAAACCGCTGCGACTTGTTTTTCGCCGCGCGCAGTGCCAGGGTCATGGCTTCGGCGGCGGCGGTGGCCTCGTCGAGCATCGATGCGCCGGCCACGTCCATGCCGGTGAGGTCGGCGACCATGGTCTGGAAGTTCAGCAGCGCCTCCAGCCGCCCCTGGCTGATTTCCGGCTGGTACGGGGTGTAGGCGGTGTACCACGCCGGGTTTTCCAGCACGTTGCGCTGGATGACGCCGGGGAG
>JAJZAQ010000087.1 GCA_021799355.1 Pseudomonadota bacterium | reverse complement strand
ATGCCGACGAACACCATGATCAGCGTCGGCTCGGCCAGGATGGCGAGCATGGCCTCGCGGCTCGAACCCAGGCCGCCATACGGATGACCGCTGTCGAGCCCGGCCAGCAGGATGGCAAAGCCGCCCAGGGTGAGA
Organism: Pseudomonadota bacterium; assembly: GCA_021799355.1. GTDB lineage: Bacteria > Pseudomonadota > Gammaproteobacteria > Burkholderiales > Burkholderiaceae_C > Thiomonas. The sequence continues at coordinate 5,315 of JAJZAQ010000087.1, read as the reverse complement.
ATCAGGCCACCGCCGAGAATGTCGCCCATGTCGGACAGCGGCAGCGGATAGTCGGTGAGCACCGGGATGAGAATCGGCACCGTGAGCATGCAGGCAAAAGCCACCACCGGTGCTGCCCAGAAAATCCACGATGCGGTCTGCGGCACCACGATTTCCTTGCGGAACCACTTGGCCAGATCGCGGTAGGGCTGGAACACGCTCGGTCCCTGACCCCGCTGCACTTTTTCTTCGACGGTGGCGATGAACCCGTGCAGCAGGGGGGACAGCAGCACGATGGCCAGAACCTGGCACACTTGCTGCAAGACGACGTCACCGCGCATGGCTCTCCTCCCTGTCAAACGATGCAAACCCATCCGTCGGTTTGCGGCAGGTAGGAGTCATCAGCTTGGGGGCGGCCCCGGCGCGGTTGTGGCGAACTCCATCGCCTTTTTGTTGCTGCCAGTCTAGGAGGCGCGCACGCGACGGGTCAAGCTGACATCCGTATCGAACTGCAAACCGCATGACCAGACTTTACCAAGGGTTTATGGCGCAATGCACCGTCACAACTGCGCCACTGGCAATTGCGCAGCGTAAAGACTACAACCCGTTCAACGCGTTTTCGGAGACTGCCCATGTCCACCCCCACCCCGCCCGTATCTCCCGCAGAAGACGGCCTGCGCATCGAAACCGATTCCTTCGGTCCGATCGGCGTACCGCAACAGCACCTGTGGGGAGCGCAGACGCAGCGCTCGCTGCAGCACTTTGCCATTTCCACGGAAAAAATGCCGTGGGAGCTCATCCGCGCACTCGCCCTGGTCAAACGCGCCTGCGCCGCGGCCAACGCCGAACTGGGCAAACTGGACCTGCGTGTGGCGCAGGCCATCGTCGATGCCGCCGACGAGGTCATCGCCGGGCGTCACCCCGAGGAGTTTCCGCTGGCGGTGTGGCAGACCGGCTCGGGCACGCAGACGAATATGAACATGAACGAAGTCCTGGCCAACCGTGCCTCGGTGCTGCTCGGCGGCGGCATGGGGCAGGCGCGCAGCGTGCATCCGAACGATCAGGTGAACATGGGCCAGTCGTCGAACGATATTTTCCCCACGGCGATGCATGTGGCCGCAGCGGTGCAAACGGTGCAGCATCTGCTGCCGGCGCTGATCCACCTGCGCGCGACCCTGCAGAGCAAGGCCGAGGCATTCGACGACATTGTCAAAATCGGTCGCACGCATTTGCAGGACGCCACGCCGCTGACCCTGGGGCAGGAGTTTTCCGGCTATGTCGCGCAACTCGACCTGTGCCGACGGGCGATCGATGCCGCGCTCGGCCCGGTCTACGCCTTGGCGGTGGGAGGCACGGCGGTAGGCACCGGGTTGAACACCCACCCGTCATTCGGCGTGCGCGTGGCCACCGAGCTGGCACGGCAGACCGGACTGCCGTTCACCAGCGCCGACAACAAATTCGCCGCGCTTGCCGGGCACGAGGCGCTGGCGTTTCTCCACGGCGCGCTCAAGACGCTGGCGGCGGCATTGATGAAAATCGCCAACGACATCCGCTGGCTCGCGTCCGGGCCGCGCAGCGGTCTGGGCGAAATCCGCATCCCGGAAAACGAGCCCGGCAGCTCGATCATGCCGGGCAAGGTCAACCCGACGCAATGTGAAGCGCTGACCATGGTGTGCGCGCAGGTGATGGGCAACGACGTTGCCGTGAACATCGGCGCGGCCTCGGGCAATTTCGAGCTCAATGTGTTCAAGCCGCTGATTGCGCACAATGTGCTGCAGAGCCTGCGGCTGTTGGCCGATGCCATGGCGAGTTTCGACCACCACCTCGCCCGTGGCATCGAGCCCGACCGCAGCCGCATCGCCGAGTTGATGCAGCGCTCGCTGATGCTGGTGACGGCGCTGTCGCCGCACATCGGCTACGACCGTGCCGCGGCGATCGCCAAGAGCGCACATCACCACGGCACCACGCTGCGCGAGGCCGCGCTGGCTTCCGGCTGGGTCAGCGCCGAGGATTTCGACCGCTGGGTGCGGCCGCAGGACATGGTGCGCGCCGGCGGCTGAGCGCCGCAAGTCAGTCGGCACGCAGCAGCAGCGATCGCAGCCCGCGGTACGCCGGGTTGTCGAACCAGCACGGCGCGGCATCGGCCAGGCGCAGGCGCGGCCAGCGCTGCAGCAGGCGGCGCAGCACGATCTCGGCTTCCAGCCGCGTCAGCGCCGCCCCCAGGCAGGCGTGAATCCCCGAACCGAAGGCCAGGCTACCCGGGTCGGCGCGTAACACGTCGAGCCGGTCGGGGTGGGCATGCCGTGCCGGGTCGCGGTTGGCCGCGCCCAGGAGCAGCAGCACCAGATCACCGCGCTGCAGCGTCTGTCCGTGCAGTTGCAACGCCGTGGTCACCCGCCGCCCGGTGTATTGCACCGGGCTGTCGAAACGTAGCAGTTCGCGCACCGCGCCGGGGATGCGTTCAGGCGCGTCGCGCAGCAATTCCCATTGCTGGGGGTGGCTGAGCAGGGCGAGCAGCCCGTTGCCGAGCAGGTTGCGCGTGGTTTCGTGACCGGCAAACAGCAGCATGGCGCATTGCGCCAGGCATTCGGCATCGTCCCGAAACGCGCCGCGCCCGCGCGCCTGCAGCAACTGCGCCACCAGGCCGCCGGCGCACTGCGGCCCGTCGGCGTGCAGTTGCGCTGCGAAGTGGCGCGTCATGCCCAGCAGGCTGCTTTGCGCACGCAGCGCCAGGGCGCGCGTGGGCTGCGGCGCGCCGATGAACGCGGCAAGGTCGTCCGACCAGCGCATGACGTCGTCGCGCGGCGCGGTGTCGATGCCCAGCACCAGCGAGATGACCTGCACCGGCAGCGGCCGGGCAATCCGGGCAATGGCATCGAACGGTTCGCGTGGGTCGATGGCGTCGAGCAGCGCGTCGGCCAGCGCCTCGATGCGAGGCCGCAGCCGCTGCAGGGCGTCGGGGCGAAACGCCGCCTGCAGCAGGGCGCGGACCCGGGTGTGGTCGGGCGCGTCGAGAAACAGCAGGGCGCGGGCGAACAACTGCTGAAACCCGGCGAGTTCGCCGCGCTGCGATTGCGCCGCGTTGACCCAGCCGCTGGTGCGCCGTGCGGAAAACCGCGGGTCGCGCAACACCGCCTCGACGTCGGCATGTCGCGTCAGCAGCCAGGCGCCGCCAAAAAATTCCTCGCTCCAGTGCAGCGGCCCGGCTTCGCGCAGCGTTCGATACGCTGGGTATGGATCGGCGAAAAAAGCGGCATCGAGCAGCCGCGGCGCCAGTGTCGGCGTCATGCGTCGAACACCCGCTGCAGCGCATCGTGGTGCAGGTGGGGCAGGATGCGCTGCGGCTGCGCGTCGTCCAGACGGGGAACGCACCCCAGTTCGGCCGCGCCGTACCGCCCGCCCAGCCAGGCGCGCAGCGTGGCCACGTTGTCTTGCAGCCACGGCATTGCCGGATCGACGGTGTTGGCCACCCAGCCCGCCAGCCGCAATCCACGGGCCTCGATGCCCTGCGCCGTGAGCAGCGCATGGTTCAGGCAACCCAGCCGCATGCCGACGACCAGAACCACCGGCAGGCCGAGCGCCTGCGCCAGGTCGGCGGTATCGTGTTGCGCATCCAGCGGCACGACAAACCCGCCCACGCCCTCGACGACCAGGGCATCGGCACGCCGGGCCAACGCCTGCGCCGCGGCCAGCAGCGGGGGCAGAGCGATGCTGCGGCCTTCGAGCCGGGCGGCGATGTGCGGCGCACAGGCGGCGCGCAACTGGCAGGGACCGACGTCGTCTTCGCTCAGCGGCAGCGACGAGGCGCGCTGCAGGGCGAGCACATCGGTGTTCACCCAGCGGCCGCCGAGCGGTTCCATCCCGGCGGCCACGGGTTTGAGCCCGGCGCTGCGCCAGCCCTGCAGGCCGCACCAGTGCAGCAGCGCGGCGCTGACCGCGGTTTTGCCCACACCGGTGTCGGTGCCGGTGACGAAACAACCACGGCGGCAAGGCAACGCCGTCATCGCCACTCCTGCGCGACATGCCGCAACGCGGCGAGCAGGCGGTCGATGTCCTCGCTGCGATGCGCGGCGCTGAGGGTGATGCGCAGCCGCGACGTGCCTGCCGGCACGCTCGGCGGGCGGATGGCGGCAATCCACAGTCCCTGCGCCTCCAGCGCCGCCGACAAGGCGACGGCACGCTCGGCGTCGCCGACGATCAGCGGCTGAATCGCGGTATCGGAGTCGCCGAGCTGCCAGCCAAGGCCGGGGTGGGCGGCGAGCAGGGCGCTCACCCCCTGGCGCAGCCGCGCGATGTGCTGGCGCAGCAACGTCCGGCGGCGCGCGCCGTCTTCGCCGGCGATGAGTTCCAGGCTGGCCTGCGCGGCGTGGGCCAGAGCGGGCGGCGCCGCGGTGGTGAAAATGTACGGCCGTGCCGTCTGCACCAGCCAGTCGATGATGACGTCGTGCGCGGCGACGAACGCGCCGCCCACGCCTGCCGCCTTGCCCAGCGTGCCCATCAAAATGAAGCGTTCGCTGCGCAGGCCGAAATGCGCCAGACTGCCCTGGCCGTGCGCGCCGAGGACGCCAAAGCCGTGCGCGTCGTCGAGGATCAGCCAGGCGTCATACCGTTCGGCCAGCGCGAGCAGGGCGGGCAGGTCGGCGAGGTCGCCGTCCATGCTGAACACCGTGTCGCTGACGATCAGCCGCAGCGGGTTGGTGCACGCCTGCAACTGCCGCTGCAGCGCGGCCAGATCACCATGCGGGTAGCGCTGCACGTCGGTGCGCGCGAGCAGGGCGCCGTCGATCAACGAGGCGTGGTTGAGGCGGTCGGAAAAAAGGGTCGCGCGCCGATCGGCCAGCGCCGTCAGCAGCGCCAGATTGGCCATATAGCCGGTGCAAAACGTCAGGACGCTGGCGCGGACGATGGCCGGCTGCATCCATTGCCCGAGCAGGTCTTCGAGCGCGGCATGGGCGCGCGAATGGCCGCTGACGAGGTGCGACGCCCCGCTGCCGGCGCCCCAGCGGCGCGCACCGTCGGCCAGCGCCTCAACGACCCGCGGGTGGTTGGCCAGCCCGAGGTAGTCGTTGCTGCAAAAGCCGAGCAGGTCGCGCGGCTGCCCGCCGGCCGCGCCGTGGCTGACGCGCTGGCGTGGCGCGCAGGCCGTTTCCACCGTCCGCCGCTGCCGCTGCAGACCGGCAGCGGCACGCTCATGCAATCGCTGGGTCAGGTGATCGATCAGCACCGGAGTTTCCTTGCTGCAGGACGTCGTCGAGAGTGGCACGCAGGCGCTGACCCAGCCAATCGGCCAGCGCGGCATCGATGACGTAAGGTGGCATGAGATAGACCGAGATCGG